>JBAUZR010000265.1:0-8421 GCA_049585375.1 Acidobacteriaceae bacterium | reverse complement strand
CCATGGGCCTCGTGGAGCTGGGCCGCCACACGGGGCTCTCCGCCAGCTTCCTCTCCCAGCTCGAAACCGGCCGCGTCGTTCCCACATTGCGCAATCTTGCCCGCATCGCCATGGTCTTCGGCCGGGATCTCTCTTACTTCTTCGAGCCCGAGCCGCATCCTCTCTTCCGCGTTCACCGCCGCACCGAGCGCGTGCGTCTGCCGCAGTCCGGCGTCGACGATCCGAGTTACTACTTCGAAAGCCTCGCCTACATGGTCCCGGATCGTCAGCTCGATCCCTACTACGCCGAGTTTGTCCCTTCGAAGAAGGTCGCCGAAGTCCGGCCGCATGTGCACCCCGGCTACGAGTTCCTCTACCTCCTGCACGGTGAGCTCGAAATCCGCCACGGGGACCGCACCCATGCGCTCGAAGCCGGCGACAGCGTCTACTTCGACGCCGGTACGCCGCACGCCTATCGATGCGCTGGAGTGGTTCCCGCCGTTGCTCTCATCGTCACCATGCACCAGATGACTCCGCAACTGGCGGCCCTGCCCCGTCCCGCTGCGCCGGTTTCGATTCCCAAACCTACAGCCGCGCCGAACGCTGAGACGGGTTCGTAGACTCACCACCGTCCCCGCGAGAGGCCGTCCGTGGCACCGTGAAGTAGAACGTGCTGCCTCTGCCGACGGTGCTCTCCACCCAGATGCGCCCGCCATGCTGCCGCACGATATTGCGGCAGATCGCCAGACCCAGTCCCGTCCCGCCCATATCGCGCGAATCCGAAGCATCCACCTGCTGGAATCGCTCGAAGATAATATCCAGCTTCTCCGGCGGAATTCCCCGTCCGCGATCCTCGACAGAAATGATGGCTTCGGTGGCGCTCTGAGCCCTCGCGCGCAGAATGATGTCGCTGCCACGCGGCGAAAACTTGATGGCGTTGTTGATCAGGTTCCCAAGCGTCTGCAGAATCCGATCCTCATCCACCCAAAGCGTCAGCGGCCCCGCATCGATCAGGAACTGGATGCCCGCCTTCTGCGCGTTGGGGTGCTGCAGATCTGTCGCCCGTCGCAGCAGATCCTTCGCCTCCACTTCCTGGAAGCGCATCGGCAGGCGTCCCGCGCCCATCCGCTCGAAGTCGAGAATGTCGTTCACCAGGCGCACCAGCCGGTCGGTGTTCCCGATGGCCACTTCCATCATCTGCGAGCGCTTCTCCGGCCGCTTCTCCAGAGCGCCCCCCGCAATCAGGCCCAGCGCCGCTCGCAGCGCGGTCAGTGGCGTGCGCAGCTCATGGCTCACGGTGCTGATGAATTCATCCTTCATCCGGTCCAGGCGCCGCCGCTCGGTCACGTCCTGCACCGCTACCACCACGCCCGTGACCCGTCCGTTCGACACCATCGGGCAGGCCACATATTCCACCGGAATCGGGTGTCCGTCCTTGTGATGAAAGACCTCGTCCCGCGCGCGAATCGGTGCGCTCGCCCGCCGCGCCGCGTAAATGGGACTTTCCTCCATCCGGTACGGCGAGCCATCGGCCCGCGCGTGCCCCAGCAGCGCCAGCAGGTCCTTTCCTTCCATCTCCTCCTGCGTGTAGCCCATCATGCCGGCGCCAACCTGGTTCACAAAGACGATTTGCCCCTGCATGTCGATGCCGTAAATGCCGTCTCCCACCGACTCCAGAATCGATTCCCGCTGCCGCATCACTGCGTGCAACCGATTTTCCGCGTCCGTTTTCTCGGTTACGTCGATGCCGTGCCCCAGCACGAACAGCGCCGTGTCCGGAAGATCGATCAGGCGATTGCGCCAGGCGATCGACCGGATGCTCCCGTTGCGGTGGCGCAGGCTGATCATGCCCTGCTCTTCGCCCGTCGTCGCAATGCTGCGCAGATATCCCTGGAACGCGGGCTTCTGTTCCTCCGGGACGTAGTCGATCAGCCGGGTTCCCACCATCTCGTCCGGGTGATATCCCAGGCTCTCGGCTGCATTGGCGTTGATCGAAAGAATGCGCCCTTCCAGATCGTGCGTGAAGACGATGCCCAGCGATCCCTCGATCAGCTGCCGGTAGCGCGCCTCGCTGGCGTGCAGCGCTGTCGTCGCCTCCCACTGCTCGGTCACGTCGACGCCGGTCATGATGATGAAGTTGATGTCGCCGATCCCGTCGGTCAGCGTGGTCGTCGTCCATGCAATGCGCCGCCGCCGTCCGTCGCGCGCCAGCCAGTGCATCTCCACCGGCTCGCGCCGGCCTTCCTGCCTCGCCCGCTGCAGCAGGTCGAAAGCCTTGTCGCGCTCCTCAGGCAGAAACAGCTCCTGCGGGAACGACCGCCCCGCCAGCTCCGCAAACGTATAGCCGGAAATTTCCTCGCAGGCCCGGTTGAACCGCACGATGCGCCCCGACGTGTCCACCACCAGCACCAGCGCGCTCATCGTGTCCAGCACCGCGGACACAAAGTTGCGCTCCACCGTCAGCGCCCGCTCAATGCGCTGACGGCTGTGCAGCGAACGGTCCTGGGACCGCGTATGGATCGAGTACTCCAGCCGCATCATGATCTGTCGCGCCAGCACGCCCAGAATCGACGCATGCTTTTCCGTAAACTGATTCGGTTTCGGCGACAGCACCGTCAGCGTGCCGATCGCGCCATCCGGACCCACCAGCGGCGCGCCCAGATACGAGCGGCAGAAGATGGCCCGCGTCAGCGGAATGCCGCGCACGGGAAAACGCGGCTCCATCGCCGCATCGGCGATCAGCAGCGGCTCCGGTTCCAGAATCGTGTACTGGTCTGCTGTTGCCAGCCGCGGAATCTCCGCCGCCTGGAATCCAAAACGCGACTTCAGCCACAGGCGATTCGCGTCAAGAAAACCCAGGTAGGCGAAGGGCGCTCCCGTCACCTCTGCAGCCACGCGCACAATCTCGTCCAGCGCCGGGTCGGGCGGCGTGTCGAGAATGCCGTACTCCAGCAGGGACTTCAGCCGCTCGGCTTCGCTCCACTGCGCGTTTGTGGCCACCTGGCTCATGCCTCTCCGCAAAACTCCGGCTCGTTTGCGGCCACCCATGTCACCCGTGCGTTCTGCCTGGGCTTGTGGGGCCGCGGTCGCTCACGCCGGAGCGTCCCATGAGTGAAATCATGGGCATTGTTGCAGAGATTTTCGGGCTCCGCCCTGCCCCGTTCGGGTGATATAAGTCCCTGTCTTTCCTACAATTTACGGGTAATCCACGGAGGTAACGTAATGGTACGTTTGCGTTATCTCCAAAGGTACCAGAACAGTAACCATGGCCGGTCCAGGAGCGTCACCGAACCCGGCAACAATCCTCCGGGGGGCCATCATTGCTGGCGTCCATCTCCACCTTCCAGCCCCCATCGGACTGCCTTTTCCACACAGTCATATAGCGGCCGCTCGTCTTCACCGTGTTCCCTTCCCGATCCTTCGATACCCCTTCGTAATGGCCCCATGTGAAGCCCATGTCGCCCGCCGGCCCCATTCGCGCGCCTTCCGGCGTCCACGTTAATTGGTAACTCTCCGGCGACCACGTCGCCTGGGCCGCAATCGCGTCATGCCCGACCACCGGAGCCTTCCCATTCGCCAGGGTCACCGCATCCGCAGCGAACCAGGATCCGAACGCGCGCCCCCCTCCCTTCGACGTGTCCGCGGCAAATTTCGCTTCCAGCTGGTAGAGGAACTCTGCTCCCGGCGTCAGCGCCGGATTCGTCAGCGGATTTCCCGCTGGGCTCGTGCCTGGCTGCGCCGCCGGCGGCTGCAGCATCTGCGCTCGCACGCCCGCGCTCAGCAAAAGGCCTGCACTCACCACAATCGTGCTTCCCATGCAACGCATCATTGCCAACATGACCGCAGAATAGTCCACTTTGTCCTCGCTCTCCCAGTGGACTTTTCCTCCACGCTGCCCGCGGTACGCTATACGCTTACCTGTGTTCATGCGGACCGCTTCACGCCAACGGAGTGTGCTGCTCACCGTTATCGCTGGCCTGGCGCTCTACGCCGCCGCGAGTACGGCTCAGGCCCTGGCGCCGGCGATGCGGCCTGCCGCCGAAGCCGTCCGCGTCGTTGCCCTGCTGCTGCTCGCCTGGGCCGCGGCACGCCACCGCTCTCTCACCGGCTGGATCTTCCTCAGCATGCTGGCCGGCGTCGAACTCGGCGTCGATGCGCCGCACGCCGCCCTGGCCAGCCGCTTCCTCAGCGACATCTTCCTGCGCCTGATCCGCGTGATCGTCGCGCCGCTCATCCTCGGCACACTCATCACCGGCATCGCCGGCCATGCGGAAGCGAAGACCGTCGGCCGCCTTGGCCTCAAGTCTCTCGTCTACTTCGAAGTCCTGACCACGATCGCGCTGATCATCGGACTGGCGGCCATCGATCTGTCCAAAGCCGGCGTCGGTCTCAACATGAATGGCGCGCCAGCCGCTGCCCTCTCGCACACCGCGCCCGCAACGCCGCCGCCGCTCTCGTGGGAACAATTCCTCGTCCACGTCTTTCCCGAAAACATCGCCAGCGCGATCGCCGAGAATCAGATCCTGCAGGTCGTCGTCTTCGCCATCCTCTTTGGACTGGCGCTGGGCCGCCTCAGTGAATCCAAACGCGCGCCTATGCTGCGCCTGGCCGAATCTCTCACCGAGGCCATGTTCGCCTTCACCAACATCGTGATGCTGATGGCCCCGCTGGGCGTGGGCGCCGCCCTCGCCTTTACCGTCGCGCAGTCCGGCCTCGGCGTCATGTTCAACCTTGGCAAGCTGCTGCTCACCCTCTACGTCGCTCTCGGCATCTTCATGCTGGTCGGAATGTTGCCGGCCGCCCTGCTCGCGCGTATCCCCATTCGGGGATTCCTGCGCGCTGTCGCCGAGCCCGCCACCATCGCCTTCGCCACCAGCACCAGCGAAGCCGCGCTGCCCCGCGCCATGGAGGAGATGGAAGCCTTCGGGGTACCGCGCAAAATCGTCGGCTTCGTCATCCCTACCGGCTACAGCTTCAATCTGGCAGGATCGGCGCTCTACCTGGCCCTGGCATCGGTCTTCACCGCGCAGGCCGCGGGCATCCACATGAGCCTGGGCAGGCAACTCGCCATGCTGGCCACGCTCATGCTGACCAGTAAAGGTGTTGCCGGCGTTCCCAGAGCCGTGCTGGTCGTTCTGCTGGCAACCTCGTCCATCTTCGGTCTGCCCACCGAACCCATCCTCGTGATCCTCGGCGTCGATGCCCTCATGGATATGGGCCGAACCACGATCAACGTCGTCGGCAACTGTCTCGCCTCCGCAGTTGTCGCGCAGTGGGAAGGCGAATTCCAGACGGAGAGACCATCCCCTGAGGCAGTAGCAGCGCTGGAGAGCTGAAAGAAGGGCACTCAATCCATTGACACTATGAACTAAACCAACTAGACTTAGTTTACAGTGAAGCCCCCTCGCACCGTCAACATCCATGAAGCCAAGACCCACCTCTCCCGGCTGATCGAAGAGGCGGTCCAGGGAGAGCCTTTCGTCATCGCGAAAGCCGGCAAGCCGGTCGTCAAAGTCACCGCCGTCGACGCTCCGCAGGCGGGCGCGGTTCGGCGCACGGGTTTTCTCGACGGCCAGATTGCGGTTCCCGACGACTTTGATCAGATGGGAGGCGAAATCGCCGACCTGTTCGACGGCGCGCCGTGAAGCTCCTGCTCGACACGCACCTGTTGCTCTGGGCGGCCGGCCAGCCCAATCGACTACCCGCCGCCGCTCGCTCCATGATCGAAGACCCGGCCCATCAGCTGGTCTTCAGCGCCGCCAGTCTCTGGGAGATCGCGATCAAGGGCGGTCTGGGCCGCGCGGACTTTCGCGCCGATCCTGCCCTGCTGCGGCGCGGTCTCCTCGACAACGGCTATACGGAACTGGCGATCACCGGCCGGCACGCCGTGGTGGTCGCCGGACTTCCCGCTCTGCACAAGGATCCCTTCGACCGGATGCTCATCGCACAAGCCACCGCCGACGGGCTGTTGTTGCTCACCGTCGATCCAGCGCTCACCCGCTATCCCGGACCGATTCAGACGTTCTGATTTCGGAATTTGCTTCCCGGGCCAATCACTTACTGAACGTGATTTCGCCGTAGAAGCTGCGCCGAATTCCGACGGCGGGTCCGGGATCATAGGCGAATTCGACATGGTGAGGCTGAAAGAGATTCTGCCCTGCGACGGTCAACCGCATGTGACGCGTCGCAGCCCACCCGACGGTGGCATCTCCTGTCCAGTACGAACCCACTTTGATCCCCGGCAGCGCGCTGACGTAGCGCACCTGCATATCCGCGCTGACTGCCTTTGGCAGATCGAACCCATTCCTGAGCAGTACCTGGTGCTCCGGACTGGATCCCTGGACCGTGGGCGCGCTGCCAATGTCTTTTGAGTTCGTTCCCTTCTTCACGTGCATCTCGAGGAATGTGTACGAACCGCCCACCCGCCACCACGGTTCCGGCCGCCACTCCGGCGCAATTTCGCCTCCCGTGGTCGATGCGATCAGCCCGTTTCCGAATTGCGCGTCCAGAAGGAGGTGCGTCGGCGCCGGGGTGGTTTCGACGAACGGACCACCCACCAGGTCTTCGCTGAAAAGGTCACCGTAATGGTTGTAAAAACTGGCCACGTCCACATACAGCTTCGAACCGGCAAGAGTCCGATAGCCGAGCTCGTACCCGTTCAACTGCTCCGACCGGAAGTTAGGATTAGCAGTGAAGCGTGCGAAGTACGGCAACCCATTGGGCGCGTATCCCAGGAAACTGGACAGGTTGAAATCGCGCTCCACGTCGGCTGGAGTGCGCAGCGCATGCGTATATGCCGCCCACAGCGTCTGTGTTGAAGTCGGCGTGTACAGCAGCCGCCCGCTGGGTTCGGCAAGAACTCCCGTGTAGTTCGTCTTCAGCACCTTGGTCCCCGCAACCAGCGACAGTCGATTCGGCACGATAGCGATTTCGTCCTGCACAAATCCCTGGTACAGCTGATCGGTCCTCCGCGACGGCGTGAAAGTGAGTCCGGAAACAACCTCAACTTCGTTTCCGTGGCTGGCGCGAACCGTGCCTCCCCACGAGACCTCCTGGTGAGGCAACGGGAAGCGATCGGTGAAATCGACATCCTCGGTGTTACGAATGTCGCCGAAGTTCAGCTCGTTCCGGGTCGCGTGGGAATAGTAAGCCGCCAACTCAATGTCCCTGCCCTCACCCTGCACCCTTCTCCAGCTCCAGAGGATGTTGCCCCCGTAAAGAGTAGCGTCGCCGGAAACGTCGCGGTTGGCCGGCGGGTTGTAGGTTGTCTCCGTGACTCTCTCTCCAAGGTCCTGACCGTAGACATCGCCCTGGATCCGATAGCTGTCGCGGCCGTTGGCATCCCAGTCCATTCGAAATCCACCCTGGCCGCTGTGCCAGTCGTCATAGTTGTCGCCGTCGGAATGATATTGCGGCGCCCATCCAAATCCTTTGACATACGCCCGATAGGCGAACCCTTTGCCGTTGCCGGAACCGTAGCGGACATCTCCGAAGACCTGCTCGACATTGCCGCCGCCGGCCGCCCCCAGCACTCCCTGCGTATCTTTTGCGTTCTTCGTGATGATGTTGATGACGCCGTTGACGGCATTCGGTCCCCAGATCGTGCCGCCAGGACCGCGGATCACTTCGATGCGGTCGATATCCTGAATGAAAGTGTCCTGCGTCTCCCAGTAAGTGCCTGCCGTGAACGGCGTGTACACCGTGCGGCCGTCAATCAGGACGAGAACCGACCGCGAGAGTCGGCTGTTGAACCCGCGAATGCCAATGGCGTATTCGCCGCTGGTGATGCGCGCTACTTCAACGCCCGGTGCCAGCCGCAAAGCCTCAGGGATGTTCCTGGCCCCGGAACGCCGGATGTCCTCCTGCGTGATCACGTAGATTGCCGCGGGTGTCTTCCAGACCGCCTCTGGCTCCTTTGAAACAGTCGTGACCTCGATGTTCCCGAGTTGCTCGAGGCTCAGAGTCTTCAACTGGTTTTGTTTGCCGATCGAATGGGCCTGCCCATAAGACGCTGCGCTGAGCGCTGCAACGCAGCCGACAAGCGCCAGGGACTGCAACGCTTCCGTGCAACGGCTACGGCGCCGCTGCCGGCGTGGTTGGTTCGCCCCGAGAAGCCGCGGTGCGAAAAGTATGGGAAACACCGAGAGGCGGAGTCGAGCGACGGGTCCGCCTCGTCGAGCGAACGACGAGAACATCAATCTCCAATCTTCAACGCCACATGAGCCCGAGGGCGCGGCATCTGTGGACCGGGATGTTAAAGCCATGCAAAGGAAACGGCTGGTTGGATGCCATTCTGCCGGAGCCAGGTTGTTTCTTGCGGAGTATTCGGCCTGAGTGACCGGAGAGTACCGGTCCGGCCAGGGCGACTGCAGGCAGTCTACCGGCAGCGAGCCGCTGGTTACTGTTGGCTCCCGGCCTGCTCCACACGGCACGCGGATGCGC
>JBAUZR010000264.1:0-5698 GCA_049585375.1 Acidobacteriaceae bacterium | reverse complement strand
AATGAGAGCTATGCCTCGGGAGAACTGCCCTGGGACCCGGGCTGCTTCCGGTGCCACGATGGGAGCCACGTGACGAAGGCTGGTCAGGCGCTCAGCAACGACTGCAGTCTCTGCCACAACCTGCTAGCCGTGGACGAAACGAACCCCACGCTGCTGAACGATCTCGGGCTGCAGAGCGAACTTCGCATTCAATGATCACGTAGCGGGCCGAGGATGTCGAATCCGGATTTGTATCGGTAGGTCGGCGAGTCATTAGCTTTCGTCACTGATCCGCTGTCAGAGAGTGCAGGCGGCACTAAATCTCAGCCAGATTCTTGCTGCAGGGCCTGTTGGGCTAAGGAATGTCACTTCCGCGCAGAAACGATAACATCGTTCGGCACTCTCCAGCTTCGGTTGACAACGCTGGACCATGAAATGGGCACGAGCGGCCCGATACCGAGAGGAGAGAAGTGAAAGCAAACTGAGGTAACTCTTTGAAACTTAAGGGAACGGGTGGCTCCCTCAGTCCCTGAAAATCCCTCACGGCTCTCCTTATTGAACGGCTATTGGACGGCGTCAACATGGCCTCTCGACACATCCCGCATTGTTGCGGAAGAAGGGTCGATGAGTGCCTCGGCCTGTTAACCGGCCAATCAGTGCCCATTTTCAGGTGTGGTCGTAAGAGGCGTTTCAATGCCGATCGTCCTGCTCTCAACGACCAGTGACATTATGCGTCCCGATCAGGATTCCTGCTTCAGCCTGGGCGCGGTGCAGAGCGGCCCACCATGCATTCAACGATCCGGTGGCCCATTCGTAGACTCTGTCGCCTTCCTTCCCTGCACGAAGCCCTACGTTGGGCAGTGGAACCGCAGACAGAAGGCAAAAATGAACACGCTTGCTCAAGCTGAAGTAAGAAGAAACCGGCTGAAGAATAATACAACACGCCTCTCACCCGCACCAGATCAGGCGAATTGCAATTGTTGCCACAAACGCAAATTGGCCGGTTATCCCCCTGTACGCAACAGTCGACGGCCCGGGCCAGGGAAGTTTGCAAGAGTACCGACTAACATTTCGGTACTAATTTGCCCTCAAAGAGTGCATTGGTGAATTAGCGCCAGCGATAATCTATCACCGCGACATGGGCCTTCATCAGCACCGATCAGACATCCGCTGGATCGTTCGTGCAAGCCATATCGCCGGCGGATGGGGCGGCAAAAATGCCGATTCCTGTAGTTCCGTGAGGAACCGGGCCATGTGCAAGATGGCTTTTCACTATGACCCCCCAAGCTAATTTAGTGCAAACAGTCGATCAGGGGATCGGACGACAAACGAATCAGTCTCTTTCTTGCTCAGAGACTTCCCGCATTACGCAGCATTCCGCCGTCGATGAAATGAGTACTACCCGTAACATACGCGGCGTCCTCCGATGCGAGATAGACCGCAAGTTGGGCCACTTCTTCTGGCTTCCCCCACCGCCTCATGGGAATTTCTGCCAATATCCGGTCATTTAATTTGGGGTCGCTTTCAACATCTTTATCGATGGGCGTGAAGATAGCGCCGGGGCCGATATTATTCACGGTAATTTTATGCGGGGCTAATTCCACTGCGATGGTACGCATCAACATGCGAATTCCGCCCTTCGTCGCGCAATAAGGTGCATTGAGTGGAAACGCGAGATCTTCGTGGATGGACGAGATGTTGATGATGCGCCCACCCCCGCCTTGGGCGATCATCTGTCGCGCAGCACCCTGACTGCAGAGAAACGCACCGGTAAGATTCACAGCCACGATCTTCTGCCATTCTTCCAGCGGATAATCCACGAAAGCAAATTTCTTCTCGATGCCGGCATTGTTAACAAAGATATCGAGCTTGCCAAATGCCGCCAGAGTCTGTTGAATCAGTCCGTTTACCTGATCGGAATTTGAGACGTCCGCTGCGACACCGAGGGATTTTCCGCCGATTGCCCCAATCATGTTTAAGGTTTCCTCGGCGATGGACGCGTTGCCGACGTAATCCACGACCACGGAAGCGCCTTCTTTCGCGAATGCGAGCGCAATCGCCTGGCCGATTCCCGTTCCCGCGCCTGTCACGACAGCGGTTTTCCCATGCAAACGCATACTTCACCTCAGAACGTATGCTAATCCATCGACTCAAACAACTCTGTCGCAAAGACACCATCTGGCCAAAACCGAAGGCGGTTTGAGCAAAAGTGGCCACTTTTATTCGATCCTGCGCCTTAGACTGGGTTAAGGACGCAATGAGGTGGGAGAGTGCAGGATGTTGCGGGAACAGAAGCGTTTGGAAAGCCGGGCATTGCGCCCCGCTGGACGCACAGCAACAAAGATGGCGTCGGCACGGCATATTCTGCATCCAGCCATCTCTGGTTCACCATCTGGAATGGAATTGTCACCGAGGTCTATTATCCGACGATTGATCGACCGCAGCTTCGCGATCTGCAATATCTAATCACTGACGGCAGCACATTTTTTCAGGACGAGAAGCGCGATCTAAGGGTATCGGTCGAACGCATCTCCGATCACGCGCTGGGATATCGTTGCACGAATACTGATCCCAGCGGCCGATACACCATTACCAAAGAAGTGATCGGCGATCCGCATCTGCCTTGTCTGCTTCAACGAACACGAATCACAGGAACGAGCAAGCCCTTCCTTGCCAGCCTCAGGATCTTTGCACTGTGCGCGCCACATCTGGAGGTCGGAGGAGCAGGAAACAACGGATACATTGCGATCGCCAACGGGCAACGGATCCTGATGGCGCAAAAAGGCGACAAGTGGCTCGCCATGGGCGCGACCATTCCATTTTCACGCATGTCCTGCGGATACGTTGGATCGAGCGATGGCTGGACCGATCTTCAGAACTTCACCATGGACTGGGAGTTTGACAAAGCCAGCGATGGGAATGTTGCCCTGACTGGACAACTCGAGTGGAGCGAAGGCAAGGACTTCACCCTGGGGCTGGCGTTTGGCAACAGCGAGCACCGGGCGATCTCGAATCTGCTGCAGTCGCTTGGAACGCCCTTTGACGAACACCTTGAGAAATACACGAAACAGTGGAATGATACGGCGGCGCATCTGAAGTATTTGGCTGGATCCTCGTTCGACAAGGGTAATTTGTATCACAGCAGTTACAGCCTGCTCCTTGCGCACGAAGATAAGTCTTCCCCTGGAGCTCTTATCGCGTCGCTCGCCATCCCCTGGGGCGAAGCGAAGGGCGATAACGACCAGGGGGGCTATCACCTGGTGTGGACCCGCGACATGGTCAACAGCGCGACAGCGCTTCTGGCCGCCGGCGATACTGCCACGCCGCTCCGCGCGTTAATCTACCTCGCTGTATCGCAGCATGCCGATGGCGGATTTGCGCAGAACTTTTGGGTCAACGGAGACGCGTACTGGAGCGGCGTTCAACTCGACGAGGTCGCTTTTCCGATCCTGCTTGCGTGGCGTCTCCGCTGCGAGAAAGGCCTGTCTGATTTCGACCCTTCTCACATGGTTCGGACAGCCGCAGCCTATATCGTCCGCAACGGGCCTGTTACACCGCAGGAGCGCTGGGAAGAAGAGTCCGGTTATTCTCCTTCCACGCTTGCTTCGAATATCGCGGCGCTGGTCTGCGCGTCTGTGTTCATGAGAGAAGCCGGGGATAACGAGACCGCCGCATTCATCGAGGAGTACGCAGACTATCTGGAGTCGCACATCGAAGACTGGACTTTGACCACGACCGGCTCGCTGCTCAAGGGCGCCAGCAGCTACTACATGCGCATCCTCCCCGAGCAGGTTGGGCAGCAGAACCCGGCGGAAGACAAGGAGGAACGCATCCTCCACATTGCCAATCACGCACCCGGCGAAGAATGTGATTTCCCGGCGCGGAACATAGTCGATGGAGGTTTCCTGGAACTGGTCCGCTATGGCATTCGAAGCCCCGACGACCCGAAGATAGCTGCAACCGTCAGGGTGATGGACGCGGTGATTAAGACCGATACGCCGGAAGGACCGGCCTGGCACCGCTACAATCACGATGGATATGGGCAAGGCCACGATGGAGCGCCTTTCACTCGATACGGGGTAGGTCGGCTGTGGCCGCTGCTCACCGGCGAACGCGGGCATTATGAGCTTGCCGCAGGCAATACCACCGAGAAGTACATCCGGGCGATGGAAGGGCTTGCCGGCAACACAGGGTTGCTTCCCGAGCAGTCATGGGACGAAGCGGACAGGCCCGAGATTTACGAGTGGCTGGGTAAGCCGACAGGCTCCGCGATGCCGCTGATGTGGGCTCACGCAGAATATATCAAGCTGCTTCGCTCCGCAGCAGACGGCAAGGTCTACGATGCCATTCCCGAGGTGGCGGAGCGCTATCTCGGCAAACGAATGGACCGAAGCAGGCTGGAAGTCTGGAAGCCTACGCGGCATGTTCGATTCATGCGCGCAGGTGAAGTGTTACGTGTGCACGGGGACGCACCCTTTACCCTCCGCTGGTCAGGCGATAACTGGAAAAGCGCGAACGATTCCAGGTCAACGCAAAATGCACTTCGGCTCGATTATGTCGACCTGAAAGGCGCTCCGACCGAAGCAGGGACGCGTCTTTGCTTTACGTTTCTCTGGACGGAAGACAGTCGCTGGGAGGGCCGGGACTACGAAGTCACAGTTCGCTAGCAGTGTCTCGCGCGAATTCGGACGATTACGACCCGCGGGAGGGTCGCGCTCGTCCGTTGCCGGAAGGGAAGGCTGTCTGTCGGGGAAACACAACGGCTTCACTTCGCCTGCACCGATTCATCGTCTCAGGATGGTTTTACAGGGCCATTGGCGTCTTTATATCGATGAGGGCGTCGAACTTGCCATATTCATGATTTCCGCGTGCTTCTTCACTGTTTGGCTTTTTGACCCGATCTCGCCCGCTCTGCATCTTCTGCCCAGCAGCGCGTTGCGAAGACTATTGATGGGAGTCTCCATGGGTGGGACGGCGATTCTTATCATTCGGTCGCCCATGGGCAGGCGGTCCGGCGCTCACTTCAACCCTGCGATCACTTTGACCTATTTCCGGCTCGGAAAGATCGACAAGTGGGATGCCGGTTTCTATGTTCTCTTCCAATTCATCGGGGGGATTTGTGGAGTGGGTCTTTCAGCGCTTTGCCTGCGCAGCAGCCTGGCCCTTCCAGGCGTGAACTATGCGGTTACGATTCCTGGACGGGGCGGAGTCGCCGGTGCGTTTTGCGCTGAGTATTTTATGGCCGCCGTCCTAATGCTGGTCGTGCTTTGGTTCTCGAATCGGCCTCCGCTCGCTCAATACACGAGCTATCTGGTCGGACTTCTGATTACGTTCTACGTCTTTGTCTTCGCCCCCGTTTCCGGGTTTAGCATCAACCCGGCTCGGACCACCGGCTCAGCCGTATTCGCCAATGTCTGGACTGCCCTATGGCTCTACTTTGTTGCGCCACTGCTCGGCATGATGACATCGGCAGAGATTTATGTGCGCGTCTACGGCAAGGAGAATGTTCTCTGCGCCAAACTGCATCCCGATCCGAACTACCCGTGTCCTTTCCTCTGTCACTTCCCGTTCCACCGTCATCCGCACCGGAACGGCCTCTCGGTCTAAGCAGAACTCTCCTAACTTCTCCAGGAAAGGAGTCCCGCGAGAGTTGATGCCTCATCGGCTGGCAATTTCAGCAAAAAGGGCAATCCGCCTTTCGCATCTCAATCCATATGGC
>JBAUZR010000263.1:0-14281 GCA_049585375.1 Acidobacteriaceae bacterium | reverse complement strand
TCAGCCATTGCGGTCTCGATTCTCTTTGGCGCGTTCTTTCCACCATTCGCGGAAGGTCTGGGGCGGCAGAGCGCGAAGGTCGCGGACGCGCGTCCAGTTGCCGAGCATGCCGGGCAGATTGCGCACCCAGCCTTTGGAGACGAAAGGACGCTGGCCAAGCCGCCCCAGCCGCTGGGCAGCCTCAAAGCGACGACGGCTGGTAAAGACAGCCGCTGCAGTTTTCATGGCGAACGCTTCGGGGTCGAGGACGCTCTTTTGCTCGCGGACCACGCGGCCGCGCAGGTGGATGAGCACCTCAGGGATGTTGATCTTCACCGGGCAGACTTCGTAGCACGCTCCGCAGAGCGACGAGGCATACGGCAGCGACTGCGCATGCTGCAGGCCCATCAGTTGGGGAGTGACGATGGCGCCGATGGGACCGGAATAGCTCGATCCGTAAGCCAGTCCGCTGGTCTGGCGGTAGACCGGGCAGGTGTTGAGGCAGGCGCCGCAGCGGATGCATTGCAGCGTCTGGCGAGCTTCCGGGTCCGCCAGAATGCCGGTGCGCCCGTTATCCAGCAGCACCACATGGAAATGCCGCGGACCATCGCCGGGACGGACGCCGGTCCAGACGGAGTTATACGGGTTCATGCGCTCGCCGGTAGCGGAGCGCGGCAGCAGCTGCAGGAAGACTCCGAGGTCGCGGAAGGTCGGAATGATCTTCTCGATGCCGGCGAGAGAGATGAGCACGTCGGGCATGGTGAGGCACATGCGGCCATTGCCTTCCGATTCCACGATGCAGACGCTGCCGGTGTCCGCCACGAGAAAATTCGCGCCGGAGAGACCGATTTTGACGCTGAGGAATTTTTCGCGCAGGTAGCGTCGGGCCGCCGCTGTGAGTTTCTCCGGCTCGTCGCTCAGGTTGGGGATGTGCATCTGCTCGCGAAAGATCTCGCGCACCTGACGGCGGTTGATGTGCAGCGATGGCCCGACGATGTGCGAGGGCTTTTCGTGCCCGAGCTGGAGGATCAACTCGCCGAGATCGGTTTCGACGGGATGAATGCCAGCCTGTTCGAGCGCCTCGTTCAGGCCGGTTTCGTCGGTGGTCATCGTCTTGATCTTGATGACCTCGTTGCCACCGTATTGCCGCACCAGACCGGCGATGATCTGGTTGGCTTCGTCCGCGTCTGACGCCCAGTGGACGTGACCGCCAGAGGCAGTGCAGGCTTTCTCAAACTGCAGCAGGTAGTGGTCGAGGTGACGCAGGGTATGCGCCTTGATGGCGCTGGCGGTCGTGCGAAGCTGCTGCCAGTCGGACGTTTCCGCGACGACATGGGCACGCTTGCGCTGGATCACGTCAGTGGCGTGGACAACATTTCCGCGCAGCTGCGCGTCCTGCAGCAGCGGCAGAGCAGCCTTCTGGAAAGATGGGGCCGTGGCAGACTCGCCGACGCGAATGGTCACAGGTCCACGCCCTCCCGTCGATCGGATTCCGTTGGAGCAAGTATTTCCGCGATGTGAGCCATGCGCACGCCCGCGCGCTGGCGGTGCAGCCCGCCGAAGATGTGCATGAGGCAGGAGGTATCCACGGCGGTGATGACTTCGGCGCTCGTGCTCTCTACGTCTTTCATCTTGTCGGCAAGCATGGCGGCGGAAACGTCGCCCATCTTGATGGCAAAGGTACCGCCGAAACCGCAGCATCGGTCGATGTTAGGCAGATCCACCAGGTCGATGCCGCGCACCTGGCGCAACAGACGGAGAGGCACATCGCCGAGGTGCAGGCTGCGCAGAGAGTGGCAGCTCGCGTGATAGGTAACGCGATGGGGGAAGTACGCACCGACGTCTTCGAGGCCGAAGCGGTGGACGAGCAACTCCGTCAGTTCGTAGACGCGGGGCAGCAGTTCCTCGACCGCGCGCGCCAGTCCGGGATCGCTCTGCTCAGCAGCCATCTTCGGGTAGTGGTCGCGGATCATCGCCACGCAGGACGAAGACGGAATGCAAACGGCCTCGGCATGGCCGAAGATCTCGACGAAACGCCGCAACAGCGGCATGGCTTCCTGCTGATAGCCGGTGTTGTAGTGCATCTGGCCACAGCAGGTCTGCTCGAAGGGGAAGTCGATGGTGTGACCCAGCCGCTCCAGCAGTCGAACGACGGCTTTGCCGGTGTCGGGAAAGAGCGTGTCGTTATAGCAGGTGATGAAGAGCGATACGCGCACGAGTGACCTGGCTCCGAACTTTCATCATTGCACCACAGGCTCGGTCACGGGCAAATTTCCATTCCGGCGGACGTCTCGGGTAAGGTGATGATGCCGCGAGAACCGATGGTGCGAGCGCGGCGAATCGAGGAGCAGGGATGCAGAGACGCCAATCGGAGACGCGAAGAGACTTCTTTCGCCTGGCGAGTGCCGGGGTCACGGGAGCAGCACTGGGAGCGGCGGGGGCAGCAGTTCCCGCATCGGCGCAAACTACGGAAAATCGTGGTTCTGGCATTGTGTCGGTGCGGGACTTCGGCGCAACCGGCGACGGCAAGACCATTGACACGCCGGCGATCAACCGGGCCATTGAAACAGCCGCAGCCGCCGGCGGAGGCACTGTCGTCTTCTCGGCCGGGACCTATGCGTGCTACTCGATTCACCTGAAGAGCAACGTGGAGCTACGTCTGGAGCGGGGCGCCACGATTCTGGCAGCGGAAGGCGCGCACTACGATGCGGCCGAGCCCAACCTGCCCTGGGAGCCTTACCAGGATTATGGACACAATCACTGGCACAACAGCCTGCTGTGGGGCGAAGACCTCCACGATGTCTCCATCACCGGACCGGGACTCATCCACGGCAAAGGCCTGACCAAAACGGAGCAGGGAGCGGGGCGGGCTCAGGAACCGGGCATGGGCGACAAGTCGATTGCGCTGAAGAACTGCCACAACGTCATTCTGCGCGACTTTGCCATCCTGCAGGGCGGATGGTTCGGCATTCTGGCAACCGGTGTCGACAATCTCACCATCGATAACCTGCTCATCGACACCAACCGCGATGGGATGGACATCGACTGCTGCCGCAATGTGCGGGTTTCCAACTGCACGGTGAACTCGCCCTGGGACGACGGCATCTGCCTGAAGAGTTCCTATTCTTTGGGCAAGTCTCGCGCCACCGAAAACGTGACCATCACGAACTGCTATGTCTCGGGATCGTGGGTGATGGGGACGGTTATCGATGGCACCTGGCAGAAATTTGGCGAGGACGAGAAGGTTTCCCGCACGGGCCGGATCAAGTTTGGCACGGAATCCAACGGTGGCTTCATCAACATCACCGTGTCGAATTGTGTCTTTGAGGGATGCAATGGTTTTGCGCTGGAGTCGGAAGACGGCGCGCGGCTCGAAGATGTGACCATCACCAACATCACCATGCGGGATATCGTGACGGCCCCGATTTTTGTGCGGCTCGGTTCGCGGTTGCGCGGACCTGCGGCTTCGACGAAGATCGGCTCGATCCGGCGGGTGATGTTCAGCAATATCGTGTGCTGGAACACGGCCTCGAAACTCTGCTCGATCATCAGCGGGGTGCCCGATGGGTCCATCGAAGATTTGAGCATCCACGACATGCTCGTGGTTTGCCAGGGCGGCGGCACAGCGGAGCAGGGGACGATCCAGCCTCCTGAGAACGAGCAGAAGTACCCCGACCCACCGATGTTCGGGCCTATGCCGGCCTTTGGGTTCTATGTGCGGCACGTGACGGGCTTCTCCATGAGCAACGTGCAGATCAAAACCATCGCTCCGGATGCGCGTCCGGCAATCGTGCTCCAGGATGTGCAGGGCCCTACGTTTTTCCGCATCCAGGCCCAGATTGCCACTGGGTCGCCGGTCTTCGCGCTGCATCAGGTGGAGAATTTCTCCATCCGTTTCAGCGAGCCGGTGCCGGATACGCGACTGCCCCAGGCGGACAACATGACACTGCCGGAGTCGCGGATGGCCTGATCGACGTGGCGCGTCTCTGGTAGAGTGTTGGGGGCTGTCTGTCGAGAGCCTTGAGTACAGCGATTTACCGGGGAGAAACGCAGTGCTTTTGGGAATGGATGTAGGGACGGGCGGAACGCGCGCCGTCCTGGTGGATGAACAGGGCCAGCTGATCGCGTCTGCCTCCAGCGAGCACCAGCCGTTTCGAACGCCGCATCCCGGATGGGCCGAGCAGGATCCTGACGACTGGTGGCGCGCCGCCCAGCAGGCCATCCGCGAGGTCATCTCTGCCGTTCCCGGCGTGCGCATCGAAGCTGTTGGCCTCACCGGCCAGATGCACGGCGCCGTGATGCTCGACAAGGAAGGCAAGGTGCTGCGGCCTGCATTGATCTGGTGCGACCAGCGCACCGGCCCGCAATGCGACTGGCTTCACGATCAGTTCGGCGGCGGCGAAAAGGGCCGGGAGAAGCTGATCGAGCTGGCCGCGAACCCGGCTCTGCCGAATTTCACGCTGACCAAACTGCTGTGGGTCCGGGAGCACGAGCCGGAGATCTTCGCGAAGATCGCGCACGTCATGTGCCCCAAGGATTACGTCCGCTATCGGCTGACCGGGACGTATGCCATCGATGTGCACGAGGCTTCGGGCACGCTGCTGCTGGACGTGGCGCATCGGCAATGGTCAAAAGAGGTCGCTAAGGTTGCCGGGATTCCCGAGGGCTGGCTGCCGCAGCTGTTCGAGTCGCCCGAGATCTGCGCGAAGATCAGCGCGGAGGCCTCCGGGCTGACAGGGTTGACGGCGGGCACGCCCGTCGCCGCCGGAGCCGGCGATCAGGGAGCCGGCGCTGTCGGCATGGGGATTCTGCAGCCGGGTTCGGTTTCGGCCACCATCGGCACGTCGGGCGTCGTTTTCGCGGCCACAGCAGCGCCAACACGCGATCGCCGCGGACGTCTGCATACGTTTTGCCACGCCGTTCCGGGGCGCTGGCATGTGATGGGCGTAACCCAGGCGGCGGGCCTGTCGCTGAGCTGGCTGCGGGAGACGCTGGCTCCAGACCAGAGCTACGATCAGCTGACCGCCGACGCCGCCAAAATACCCGCTGGGAGCGACGGCCTGCTGTGGACGCCGTACCTCCTCGGCGAACGAACGCCTCACCTCGATTCGCAGGCGACCGCAGCCTTCGTCGGAATCACAGCGGCCACCACCCGCGCTCATTTCACGCGGGCGGTGCTCGAAGGAGTTGCCTATTCGTTGAAGGACACCTTCACGCTTTTCGCAGAGCTGGGGATTCCGGTGAAAGGCGTGCGCCTCGGCGGGGGTGGTGCGCGCGGGTCGTTGTGGCGGATGATTCAGGCCAACATCTACGGCTATCCGTGCGAACGGCTGACCGCGGAAGAAGGTGGAGCTTTCGGCGCGGCGCTGCTGGCCGGGGTCGGCGTTGGCGGCTGGCCGGATCTGGAAGCGGCTTGTGCGGCCGCCATTACAGTGGCAGAGACGATTGAGCCGGATCAGGAGCTCGTCGAGCGGTATGCTGAAGGATATGCGGGGTATCGCCGCGTATATCCGGCGCTGAAAGGTATCCACGGATAACGCGAGGCGAACGAGGCAATCCCGATGCTGCAGATTGCCAAATTCTTCGGACTGGCCGGAAGCATCCTCTCGCTGTATGTGTTGCTGGGCCACGCGTTCTTCGTGCCGGGCAGCGGCTGGCAGGATCGCCTGATCTCCACGGTGGCTACGTTGGGGCTGACTGCCAGTGTCTGCTTTGCCAGCGGCCTGCTGTTCGAGATTCCCGATCGGAAATTTGACCCGGAGCCTGTCCCGCCGCTGCTGCGCACGCTGCCCGTGCGCCTCTTCTTCTGGGGCGTAAGCCTGATCGCCATCATGTTTCTGTTGTCATGGTTTCTGGCGAACTACTTTGTCCCGCTGATCTGGAAGAACCAGCCGTACTAGCCTCTACGCCGATTCGAGAGGCGGCTTTTTCCCCTTCACCTTCCGCCAGATCCACCATCCGAGGCCGCCAAAGATCAGAGCCAGCACCACAAGAGTAAGACCCAGGTGCTTTTGGGCCAGATCGCCGATGGCATTCACAATCTGCGGCCCGTATCTGATAACGAGGAGACACTCGATTCCGAAGCGGACCATCCTGCCCACAAACACAGCCAGCATGAAGGTGACGGTGCGCATTTCAAAGACACCGGCCGCGAAGACAAAAAGCTTCCATGTGGTGGGAGGCGGCATGAGCGAGGGAATCATGATGGCCAGAAATTCCTGCTTCTCGAAACGATTGCGGAGCGATTCAAAGCGCGCCCGGTCGATTCGTTTCAGCAGAAAGAGTTCGCCGCCGGCACGCCCCAGAAAGAAGGGAACCAGGCCGCCCAGCGCCGATCCCGCCGCCGCCAACAGGGCATAGATATAGAAGTGACTGCGGTCCGCCCAGGCCCAGCCGGCCACCAGCACATCGATCGGAATCGGGATGGAGGCCGAATCGATAAAAGAGGCCAGCAAGATGCCCCATGGCCCTAAAGGCAGCAGGACATGCTGGATCCAGTGGGTAAACCGGGTGAACTTACGCAGGAGAGATTTCAGGAGCGTTCAACCTTTCCCATGCCGGCACCCTCCCTTTTGCCTGAAGGTTCGGATGCCGGTGGCCCGTGCTCCGGCCGGTGATCCGTCTTGCCTTCGAGCAGATCGACGGCGTGCGGCAGAAGGAGCAGGGCTGCCTGGAGCGAAGTCACGGCTCCGGCCGGACTGCCCGGCAGGTTCAGAACGAGCGCCGTTCCCAGCGTTCCACAGAGGGCCCGGCTCAGAGCCGCCATTGGGGTCTCGCGACGGCCCTCCGCCCGCATCACCTCCGAAACGCCGTCCAGGAGACGATCACAGACCGCCCGGGTGGCTTCCGGTGTTACATCCCGCGGTCCGATCCCGGTTCCGCCGGTGGTGACCACCAGCCTTGCGGCTCCGGCGGCGTGCCGAATTGCGTCTTCGAGCACCTTTTGTTCGTCTGGAACAACAACGCGGAACACCGTTTCCCATCCGGCAGCGTCTAACGTGCGAGTTACCGCGGGGCCCGACAGATCCTCGCGCAAACCTCTGGAACACGCATCGCTGACGGTGATCACAGCAGCTCTTCGGGATAAGGAGTTCCTGGAATCGGAAGTCACGAATTCGATTGTACAAACAGGCGAGTTTCCGCCGTTTTGATGAGAAAATAGCCTTAGGAATCCGTGGCGTTCCTGCTTCACCCTGTTCCGCTGTCCGAAGGCGGTTCAGGGGCCCGGTTGGAGCCGCGCATTAACTGAAGTCACCCCGGAATGCCGATTCGTATAACCCCAACTGAGCCGCTTGACCCGCCGGCGGAGGAGTTTGCCGACGAGAGCGAGTCCCAGGAATCGGGGGATTCCAGAACCACAGCCGACCTCTCTGACAGCACCACCGGCGCCGGTACGCGGCGGCCGTTTCGCCGCAGCCGCTATGAAGGTCTGGACCACACCGACCTGCTGCACGTCATCGACGAGCTGGAGGGTAGCCGGAGCTGGGGCAGCCTGCGCGAGAAGCTGTGGATCGCGCTTATCATCCACATGCTGGTGGCGTGGTATCTGCTCTACGGGCCGAAGTACATCTACCATGTCCGCGTCGTCGATCCGTCGGTCGTGATGAAACAGCGCCAGAAGGACCTCACCTTCCTGGACCTGCCGCCGGACGCTCTGAAGAAGATCAAACCGAAGCCGACGAATATCATCTCGGACAAGGATCGCGTCGCCCAGTCGCAGCATCCGACGCTTGACCGCAAGACGCTGCGGGAACTCGAGGCGATGCGCCGCGCCGGACCGCCGGTTCCCGCGGCTGCCCCAGCGCCCACCCAGCAGCCGGCCGCACCGGCTCCGCCGCAGCCTCAGGTGGCCCAGGAGAAGCCACCCACACCGCCCGCCCAGCCTCTGCCGCAGAACAACCAGGCACATCTGGAGGCGCCGCCTATGGCGCCGCAGCCAAACTTCCGCTCCGGGGCCACCAACCCCAATCAGCAACTGCAGCAGGCGATGCGTCAGGCGATGCAGGGCCGCTCCGGACAATATGGCGGCGATATGGGACAAGGTGCAGCCCCGCAGCACCAGGGCATGCAGGGGGCCGTCGATATTCTCAGCGATACCATGGGGGTTGATTTCGGCCCCTATATCCAGCGCGTCATCTGGGATACGAAGCGCGCCTGGTACCCCATCATCCCTGAAGAGGCACGCTCGCCGATCAACAAGCAGGGCAAGGTGCTCATTCGCTTCCGCATCATGCCGGACGGCAGCGTCGAGAGCATGCAACTGGAGAGTCCCTCCGGCGATGTGGCGCTCGACCGCTCCGCGTGGGCGGGGATCACTGGAGCGTCGCCGTTCCCGCCGCTTCCGAAGGAATTTAAAGGCCCTTTCCTGGAGTTGCGCTTCTACTTCCTTTACAACATTGCGCCGGGTGATGAATGACGCCAGCCCGAGTGCGCCGTCAGCAGGCCGCCGGGATCCTGATCCTTGCTGCCCTCATTCTGACGCTCACACTCCTGCGCGCTGACTGGAACGCCCTCTTTCCGCCGGGCTGGTGGCGCTGGTAGCCCGGTCCATCGAACTCTCAGCATTGTCTCCTGCCGTCCGCGTCGCTGAATTTTGCCCGCAATCTCCGGAGTGTCCGCACACTGCACCGCTGTCATGCTGTTCTTCGGAGGAGACGAGTACGATGATTTCAGCCGCCATGCTTCCCGAAGAACAGGCCTGGGCCGCGGTTCTGTCCCGCGATTCCGCCGCCGATGCGGAGATGGTCTACGCAGTGAAGACCACCGGCGTCTTTTGCAGGCCCACCTGTCCCAGCCGCCGTCCGGCGCGGACCCATGTGGTCTTCTTTCCTGATGCCGACAGCGCCGTCAGGGCCGGCTATCGCGCTTGCCGCCGCTGCCGGCCGCAACTGCCCCACGCGGATGCCGCTCTGGTCCAGGCGATCTCTGCGAAGCTTGGCAGCGATCGAACGGTGACTCTGGAGGAACTGGCCCGGACGACCGGCCGCAGCCCCTTCACGATCGAGCGCGCCTTCCGGCGCGTGCTTGGCATTACGCCCGCACAATACCAGCGTCAGCGCCGCGCCGCTTCGTTTCGCAAAGAGCTCGCCACCGGCTCAACCCGCGTGACGGATGCCATTTATGACGCCGGCTACTCGGGCCCTGGACGCGCCTACGAGAACGCCCAGCTCGGCATGGCTCCGGGGAAGTTTCGCGCCGGGGGTAAAGACGCAGAGATTGGTTTTGCGATCGGCGACGGTCCGCTGGGCAAGGTGCTCATCGCGGCCACCGAGCGAGGCCTGTGTTCCGTCATTCTCGGCGACACCGAATCGCAGCTTACGCGCGAACTGCGCACGCAGTTTCCCGCCGCGATGATTCAGGCTGAGCCGTCCCTGGAAGCTCATTTGCAGAAGGTGCTCTCGCAGTTCACCCGGCATCCTGCCGCCCTCGATCTCCCTCTGGACCTTCGCGCAACGGCCTTCCAGATGCGGGTGTGGGAAGCGCTCCGCCGCATACCTCGGGGCGAGACCCGGACCTACGCGCAGGTGGCGCAGTCTCTGGGACAGCCCAGGGCGGTGCGCGCGGTGGCCCGCGCCTGCGCAACGAATCCCGTGGCCGTCGTCATTCCCTGCCACCGCGTGATCGGCAGCGACGGCAAGCCCACTGGCTATCGCTGGGGGATAAAACGAAAAGAGCAACTTCTCGAGCTGGAGGCGAGGACGGCGCGGCGCGCCCGCTGACCGGTCCGGTCTTCGCACCGATACCGCAGTAACTCTGCACTTTTGTGGGAGTTGCAGCTCCTGGCGATCCTGCTATCGTCACCTTTCGCAGGATCGTCAGGGAGAGTCTGTGGCTACTGTTAGCTCGACAGCACGGGTTATTCCGTTTCCGGCCCCTGTCATAACCCGGAGCATCTCGCTGGCGGAGATTCTCTCCGCGCTGTCTTTCGCACTCGATCTCACCGAAGGCGCCGTGCCCGGTCACGCGCTGCGGAGCTGCGTCCTCGGGATGCGCATCGCCGAAGAACTGCGGCTGCCGTCCGATCAGCGCGCCGACCTGTACTATGCTCTGCTGCTCAAAGACATCGGTTGCAGCAGCAATGCAGCCCGGCTCTGCCAGATCATCGGCGGCGGCGATGAACGGAGGGTCAAAGCCGGCGTCAAGCTGGAAGACTGGACCCGGCCTGCCCAGCCGAAAGTCTCCACTCTGCAACTGCTCTGGACGAGCGTTCTTCCCAGGGCCGGTGCCTTTCGCCGGACCGCAGCCATCCTTCGCATCGGACTCAACCAGCATCGCAACAACGAGGAGATGATCACGCTGCGTTGCGATCGCGGCGCGCATATCCTTCGCAAACTGGGCCTTCCCAATACGGCAGCCGAAGCCGTGCGGGGTCTCGACGAGCACTGGGACGGCAGCGGCTATCCGGAGCGGCGCACCGGCAAGAACATCCCTCTGGCCTCGCGGATTCTGGCCATCGCCCAGCATCTCGATGTCTTTGCCTCCGAGCGGGGGATCAACAAGGCTCTGCAGGTGCTCCATGAGCGGGCGGGCCGCTGGTTCGATCCCGAACTCGTCCGTGTGGTCACTCGCCTTCATCGCAGCAGCAACCTGTGGGCATACGCGCTCCCTTCGACTCCGGAATGCGATACGCGGGGGGCGGTGCTCGACTTCGCCCCGGGTCAGCTGCATCGCCTGCGGGCCGCCGACATCGACCTGATCTGTGAGGCCTTTGCCGACGTGGTGGACGCCAAATCGTCCTTTACCTTCCGCCATTCGGTCGGGGTGACCGCAGCCGCGCGCAACATCGCCCGCCGGCTTGGCCTTAGTCCCGAACGGCAACAGCTGGTCCATCGTGCTGCGCTGCTGCATGATCTCGGCAAGCTGCGGGTTCCCAATTCCATCCTGGACAAGCCCGGCAGGCTCACGGCATCGGAGTGGCTGGTTGTTCAGGAGCACCCGCACCTGACCCAGGAGATCCTCTCCCGCATCGGCTCTTTTCACGAGCTCGCGCAGATTGCCGGCGCGCACCACGAAAAACTCGACGGTTCGGGTTACCCAAATCGGCTCACTGCGCGGCAGCTACCCCTGGAAGCGCGCATCATTGCCGTCGCCGATGTTTACGGCGCGCTCACCGAGGATCGGCCCTACCGCGCCGGCCTGACCCACGAGGACGCGCTGGGACTGCTCTTCCGCGATGCACCGCAGAAGCTCGATCCGGACTGCTGCGAAGCGCTGATCCCGGGCGTCTCGAGCGGCCGGCAGCAGAATTGAAGCGGGCCATCTCGATAGCCCTATAGATCCCTGCTGTCCACCAGCGGCACGCCGGCGCGCGCCAGTTGCGCTTCCATCGCCGCCACCGATCCATCGGTGTCAATTCCGCGGCAGGCGTCCCGAATGACGACCGCCTCAAAACCGGAGCGGCGCGCATCCAGCGCGGAAAATCCGACGCAGAAATCGTAGGCCAGCCCGGCAAAAAAGAAGCGCTGCAACCCGCGCTCCCGTCCATACGCTGCCAGGCCGTTTGGTGTCGTGCGGTCGTTCTCGAAGAAAGCCGAGTAGGAATCGATTTCCTGACGGAAGCCTTTGCGCAGAATCAGTTCCGCGCGCGGCAACTGCAGCGCGGCGTGAATCTCCGCACCGTGCGTCCCGCGCACGCAATGGTCGGGCCAAAGCCGCTCGCCGGAGACCGGGTCGAGATCGAAGGGCTTCCGTCCCGGATGGCTCGATGCAAAGGAGCAGTGGCCGGGAGGATGCCAGTCCTGGGTCAGCAGAATGTGCTCGAATCGTCCGGCGATCGCATGAATCACCGGAATCACGGCGTCGCCGTCGGGCACAGGCAATGCTCCGCCCGGGCAGAAGTCGTTCTGCACATCGACGACAATTAGCGCATCCCGGCCGGTGATCTTCATCTGAACCAGAATGCCATGTTCGGATTGGTCCCGCGCCCGTTCGGACGCGCCCGCCTACCTCCACTGATCCATTCAAAGAATCCTGAACCCCCACTGCCACGGGCCTGCGTATACTGCTCAGCTATGTTCTCCATCGTCCGACATTCCTTACCGCTCCTTCTGGCTCTTGGCCTGCCAGGGTTCGGGCAGACCTCCAGTGCTCCCGCGCCAGCTCCGCTCGCCGCAGCTCCCGCTGTACAGAATCAGCAGCAGGACACCTTCACGGTTGTGGGCCTCACCGTGCGCACCACGAATGACAGGGAAGCCGGAGGACAGGGCATGATCCCGCAGCTCTGGCAAAGTGTCATGGAAGGCGACAAGCTCTCGCAGGTACCCAACCGCGTTAACGATGACCTGGTCGTGGTCTACAGCGACTACGCTTCCGATTCGACCGGCGAGTACAACTACACCCTCGGCGTCCGGGTCTCCTCGGCGGACAAAGTGGCCGACGGCTTCGTGGCGCGCAGGATCCAGGCGGGGAAATACGCCGTGATCCATTCCGATCAGGGACCGCCGCAGGAAGTCATCCCGGCGCTCTGGCAGAAAATCAGCGCGATGACTCCGCAGCAGCTGGGCGGCGCTCGCGCCTACCGGACGGACTTCGAGACCTATCCTGATATCACCGACTGGGGCAGCATCCAAATGACCGCTCACATCGGGTTGAAGTAAGCCAGGCATGGCAAAACTGCAGCGGCCGGGGCGGTCCTCGACCTGGTCGCGGCTTCCCCGGCACTCCGGTGATGTGGTCCGGAAGCCCTGACTCCGTTAACCTGCTGCATATGAGTTCCATTCAGGTTCAGCTCCCCGATGGCTCCGTACGCGAAGTGCCCGCGGGCACTTCGCCGCTGTCCATCGCCGAAAGCATTTCTCCGCGTCTTGCCCAGGCGGCTGTTGTCGCTCGTATCCGGCCCCTGCGCGCGGCTGTTCCGGCTGCCGCCGCCGCCGAGGGCGCCGAAGCCTCCATGTATGCCGCCGAAGACCCGCAGGCCGAGCGGCTGGTCGACCTTGGTACACCGCTTCAGGAAGACGTCGCGGTCCAGCTCATTACTGAGAGGGATCCCGAAGCGCTCAAGGTCCTGCGTCATTCCGCGGCCCACGTGCTGGCCACAGCCGTTACGGAGTTGTTTCCTGAAACCAAGCTGGGCCACGGTCCAGCCACCGATGCCGGCTTCTTTTACGACTTTTGGCGGCCCACGCCCTTTACTCCCGAAGATCTCAAGCTGATCGAAGGCCGCATGGCGGAGGTGGTCGCTCGCAACGAGAAGTTCGTCCGCGAGTACGAGCCGCGCGAGGAAGGCCTGCAGCAGTTCAAAGCCGGCAACGACTTCATGAAGGTCCACTTCGTGGAGAAGTTCACCCACCCGGGCGAGGCCATCTCGCTCTACCGCAACGGCAAGTTTGTCGATTTCTGTCGCGGGCCTCACGTTCCTTCAACGGGCCGCGTGAAGGCCTTCAAGGTCATGAGTCTCTCGGGCGCCTACTGGCTTGGAGACGAGAAGAACGCCCAGCTCCAGCGTATCTACGGCACTGCTTTCTACTCGAAGAAGGACCTCGACGAATATCTGGAGCGCATTGAAGACGCGAAGCGCCGCGATCATCGCCGTCTGGGCAAAGAACTGGAGCTGTTCACGGTCAGCGAGGACGTAGGTGCCGGGCTGCCGCTCTGGCTGCCGAAAGGCGCTACTATCCGGCGGCTGCTCGAGGAATACATTCTTGGCCTCGAACGCCAGATGGGCTATGAGCACGTCTATACGCCCAGCCTTGCCAAGGTCGACCTGTACGTCCGCTCCGGACACTGGGAGCACTACCACGAGGACATGTTTCCTCCCATGGATCTCGAAACCGAACAAATGGTGCTGCGGCCCATGAACTGCCCGCACCATATCCTCATCTACGAGTCGAAGCTGCGCAGCTATCGCGATCTGCCGGTGCGCCTGGCCGAACTGGGCACCATGTATCGCTATGAGCGATCGGGTGCGCTCAGCGGCCTGAGCCGCGTCCGCTGCATGACCCTGAACGATGCGCACATCTTCTGCACGCCGGAGCAGATCAACGAAGAGTTCTCCGGCGTGATGAAGCTGGTCGAGCGGGCCTACAAGGACCTGGGTATCACGAAGTACAGCTACCGCCTGTCCCTGCGCGATCCGGCCAACAAAGAAAAATATGTCGACAACGACGCAATGTGGGAGCTTGGCGAGCGCGAGTTGCGCGAGGCGCTCGATAATCTCGGTCTCACCTATCGCGAGAGTCGCGGCGATGCGGCCTTTTACGGTCCCAAGCTCGACATCCAGCTCGCCGATGTCATGGGCCACGAAGAAACTTACTCGACCGTGCAGCTCGATTTCCATCTGCCCAGTCAGTTCGGGCTCAAATAC
>JBAUZR010000262.1:0-10071 GCA_049585375.1 Acidobacteriaceae bacterium | reverse complement strand
TTATGGAACTCAGCGGCACGACTGAAGTCATGCCCTGATACAAAAGCGTCGGGATAGTGGCTTGTTGTGATCGGAGGCTTCCCACCCTGTCGTCTGGAACTGCGCGAGGCGACCATGAGGGTTAGGTGAGGGAAGCCGTCAGGGGCTAAAGCCCCTTTTCCTTATGGAACTCAGCGGCACGACTGAAGTCATGCCCTGATACAAAAGCGTCGGGATAGTGGCTTGTTGTGATCGGAGGCTTCCCACCCTGTCGCCTGGAACTGCGCGAGGCGACAAGGATGGGGCACCCATGCTGCTCCTTATTGCATGGTGAGCAGGGAGGCCATGGTGGCGGTGCCGTTCCAGAGGTTTTGGAGACGGAGATTTTCGTTGGCGGCGTGCTGGTTGTCGTCGTAATTCGCGATCGGCACCGTAATGGTGTGGGTGCCGGCGGCGCGCTCCATCGCTCCCAGGGGGACGCTGCCGCCCATGGTCGGGAGAAGGACGACCTGTCCGCGGTGCTCTTCGGTGGCGGCGGCCTGGACCGCGGCGATGACTTCCTGGGCGATGGGCAAATCCATGGGCGTGCGGACGGCGTTGTAGCTGGCGGGGTCGCGCACGATGAGGGCCACGCGCGGATGGGAGGTGAGGATCTCCTGGGTGGGTTCGGAATCGACGATGAAGTAGCCCTGGGAGCGGACGTAGTCGATGACGTTCTGCTGCTGGCGTTGCCAGTCGTTGCCGACCACGAGGCGCAGGTCGATATCGGCTGTCGCGGTGGGCGGGATGACGTTGGCGGCGTGGGCGCCGGTGGCTCCTGCGGAGAGGCCGTTGATGTTGAGCGACGGCTCGTTGAGGACCTCGAGGAGATGGCGGGGCGCATTCTCGGTGTGGCCGAGCCAGAAGGATTGCATGAGCATGGCATCGTTGTCGGGGGCACGGGCGATGGCGGCCTTTTCCATGGGCGAAAGGGGCACGATGCCGTCGTAGAAGTGGGGGATGAGGATGTGGCCGTTGGCGTCCTTCATGCCGGCGAGGAGCTGGGCGAGCTCCATGGCGGGGTTGGGAGCCCAGTTGCCGTAGTGGCCGCTGTGGAGTCCGTGATGGGGGCCGTAGACGGTGATGGAGAGGTGGGTGTCGCCGCGAGCGCCGAAGGCGATGGTCTGCGCTCCGGACTGATCGACGGGGCCATCGCAGACCAGCCAGACTTCGTCGCCCTGGATGAGGTTGCGGTGGGCGTCGAGGATGGCTTCAAGGTGCGGGGAGCCGGCTTCTTCCTCGCCTTCCCAGACGAAGCGAATGTTGGCACGGAGGGGAACGTGCGCGGCTCGGAGGGCGTCGAGGGCGGTGAGCTGGGCAAAGATCGCGGCTTTGTCGTCGCCGGCAGAGCGGGCGTAGATGCGGGGCTCACCATTGACGGTGTGGACTTCAGGAGAGAAGGGCGGAATCTGCCAGTCGGAGGGGGTGACGGGCTGGCCGTCGTAGTGGGCGTAGAAGACGATGGTGTGCTCGGCGCCGGGAGTGCGGATTTCTCCAAAGACGACGGCGGGGGTTTCGGGACGAGCAGGGTCGGTAAGGATCTGAACCTGGGCGCCGCGCTGGCGGAGCTGGTCGAGGAGGAAGGCGGCGTTGCGGCGGAGGCCGTCGGGGGTCGGCAGCGACGTTCGGCATGGAGAGGAAGTGGGAGAAGGCCTGGATGAGGTCGTCGCGGCGAGCGGTGGTGTAGTCGTGGGCGGCGGTCGCGGGGGAACTCTGGGCAGAAAGGGAAGGGGCGAAGGCGACGAGGGCGGCGAGGCAGGCGGAGACCAGCGTGCGCGTGCAAGGCATGGGGATCAGGGTACAGGGTTCCCACCCTGTCCGCACGAAAGGCTTGTGCGGACAAGGATGGGGCACCCGGGTTCGGACCAGAATCGGCATCCAATCAGATTCGCGGCGCGAAGGGTGGGGTGGGCCATGAAGGGAAAGCGGAAAAAGGTGCTGGAGATTGTTACGGATCCGGCGGAGTCGGCAAAGGAAGCGGGGCTGCGGTATGTGACGGATGCGCAGCCGGGGATTCGGCGAATTCGGGCCGGGAAGGGTTTTCGGTATGAGGATGCGGCCGGGAAGCGGGTACGGGACGTGGAGACCCTGAGGAGAATACGGTCGCTGGTGATTCCGCCGGCGTGGAAGGATGTGTGGATTTGCGCGGATGCGCGGGGACACTTGCAGGCTACGGGGCGGGATGCGCGGGGGCGAAAGCAGAGCCGGTACCATCCGCGGTGGCGAGTGGTGCGCGATGAGACAAAGTACGAGCGGATGCTGCTGTTTGGGGCGGCGTTGAAGCGGATGCGAACGCGGGTGGAGGAGGATCTGGGACGGCCGGGTCTGCCGCGGGAGAAGGTGCTGGCGACGGTGGTGCGGCTGATGGAGCGGACCTCGATCCGGGTGGGGAACGCGGAATATGCGCGGGAGAACGGATCGTATGGGCTGACGACGATGCGCGGGAAGCATGTGGAGGTGAAGGGCTCCACGGTGACGTTCCGGTTCAAAGGGAAGAGCGGGAAGCTGCACACGGTGGGGATTCAGGATCGGCGGCTGGCGGGGATTGTGAGGCGGTGCCAGGATCTGCCTGGGTATGAGCTGTTCGAGTATGTGGATGAGGCGGGAGATCCGCACACGATCGACTCAGCGGATGTGAACGAGTATCTGCGGGCGATCAGTGGAGAGGACTTCACGGCGAAGGATTACCGGACGTGGTCGGGGACGGTACTGGCTTCGCTGGCGCTGCGGGATTTCGAAGAGGCGGGGTCGGAGACGCAGGCGAAGAGGAATGTGGTGGCGGCGATTAAGGAAGTAGCGCAGCGGCTGGGGAACACGCCGGCGGTGTGCCGGAAGTGCTATGTGCATCCCGCGGTGCTGGAGTGCTATCTGGCGGGGAAGCTGGAGCGGCGGGTACGGAAGAAGATCGAAGAGGCGGCGGATGAGGTGCTGCGGGAAGAGGAAGAAGAGGAGCTGCGGCGTGAGGAGCGGGCGCTGATGGAGATGCTGCGGGAGCGTGCGGGTTAAGGGCAGGAGAAGCGGACAGCGTATAGCGTATAGCGTGAATAAGCCGCGTCGATGGCAGGCGACAACGGGCACGGGGACGCGTGAGTTCGCGATCAACGCTATCGATCTGTTCGGCCGCTTCGCGACCGATTCCTTCGCGCGCAGCTGATTGTTGATGCGTGCAGTCCGCTCGCTACGGGGGTCCTTCGGCTCCGCGACGGGACGCATCATGCACCGCTGGAAAGATCTCGGGCGGCGCTTCGGTCATGATGGCAACTTCAAATTATGTGATGGTGTGGGTGGCGAGGGTAACGGTGACGACGTCGTCGGGGGTTTTGGTGGTGCCGCCGTCGTGCTGGGGGTGGAATTCGATGGTGAGCGTGGTGGCGGTGATGGTGATGCGGAGGTAGCCGTAGTCGGTGTCGTCGTAGCTTTCGAGGGTGAGGGTGTCGTCGATCTTGTAGGGTGTGCGGTAAGTGCCGCGCATTTTCTGAAGCGGGGAGTGGCCGCCGCAACCGGCGACGAGGAAGGGAATGGAGAGGCCGTTCACAGTGCGGGTGTAGCGCTGGTAGTTGTGGGCGTGCCCGGCGAAGACAGCGTGAGGCCAGACTCCGGCGGCCTGGCAGGCGGAGTCGATATCGGCGAGCATTTGCGGGCTGCCACCGTGGACGGTGCCGCCGGAGAACGGCGGATGGTGAACGGCGATGAGGACGGCGCCGGTGAACTTGTCAGACTGGACGCGTTTGAGGGCAGCGGTGAGGAAGGCGATCTGACGCTGGTCGAGGGTGGAGTACGTGCCGTTTTGGTCGGAGATGACGCCGGGATCTTCGAGGACGTTGGAGTAGAGGCCGAGGATGCGGACGTAGGGAGCTTCGAGGGTGAAGTAGACGCCAGGCTGGATCATGGTGGTGCGGGAGAGGCCGCCGGCGTCCGGCGATTGTGCGGGCGCGGCGGTGCAGAAATTGCGTAGGAAAGCCTGGAGGGTCGGGGCGGGATCGCCGGACCAGACAACGCCGTCGTGGTTGCCGGGAATGGCGATGATGGGCGCGGGATAGTTGCGGAAGGAGTCGTAGAACTGGTCGTAGTAGTAAGTGGCTTCGCCGAAGTAGTAGACGACATCGCCGAGGTGGAAGAGGAAGGACGGGATGTCGGCGGCGCTGGCCTCCTGAAAGTCGGTGACGAGCTTGTCGGAGACGAGGTCCTCGGTCTCGGGACCTATGACGCTGCCGGTGTCGCCGACACAGTGAAGGACGATCTGGCCGGCGGCGGTGATGGCCTGCATTTTCGCGGCGCCCTGGCTGCCGTAGACCTGCTGGAGCGTCAGGACAGGTTCGACAGCGTTGCCGCGGGGCTGAGGAACGGGCTCGACGGCTGCGATTTCCTTGTCGTTTTGGTCGGTGACGGGGGCTTTGAAGCCGGTGGGATCGGGTGAAGGCTGAGGCTGCGCGAAAACGGGATCGCCGGTGGCAGCGGGTGTGAGGCGATTGGCTTTGCGGGAGGTATTGGGACGGGCGGGGGAGGGGCGCCTGGGCATGAAAGATCTCCTGGGAGAGATAGAGGGCGAACGCGATAAGTAGTTGTATCAGCCGAGTGTGACGCTGCAGTAACAGCACGCGGCGTTCGCAAAGGGGAGGGGTGACTGCCAGAAAATTCGCCGAATGTACCACGAACGCGTCTTGTATGGCGCAACAAATGCCTTAGAGTAACGATCCATATATCCATCAAGCTTCTTCAGCCGGGAGCAGAAGAAGCCAGTTCGGAAGGTCTCTGCTGCCGGCGCGAGCGAAGGAGCGCGGAGGGACGAGATGATTTCCGAACGCCATCCATTGCGCCAGTTGTTCCATGAGGTTGTCGCGGGCTGCTACTCGCGGTACAGCGGGATCAGCGATCCGGAGCTGACCTCGTATGTGGGCGATTTGCTGACGGAATTCACCGCGTCGGAGAATCTCTATCTGATCAGGGACGGGGAGGGACGGCCGCTGACGGGGGTACAGGCCATGGTGGAGGCGTCGGATCCGGTATTTGGCGGGGCGGCGTCGTTCGACGAGGAGCGGAAAGTGCGTCGGCACATTGGAGATTACGCGCTGTTCGCCACCGGGATGTATCCGGAGTCGGCGCAACTGTGGCGCCACACGGCGGAGGCGGGCGTTGCAGAGCTGATTCGGACCGGGAAGGAGAGCTATTACATCGTCTCGACCTTCGATTTATTCGAGTATCGGGACGAAGCGCCGCTGTTTGCGCGCCTGTCAGAGGAGTTCGAACAGTGCATGTTCGGACTGACCAAGGTCCGCGAGGAACTGGACAAAATGGGCGGGACGGGGATGATTCAGTAGGGCTGGAAAAAGAGACAGGATCGAAACGGTTGCAGGTTTCGATCCTGGAGGAGTGTTCGTTAGAGACTGTTACCGATGGTGTTGAATTCGGTGCTGATCTTATTGCTGAGGCCTCTCATAGCGGTGATCGTCGCGAGGGCGATCAGTGCAGCGATCAGTGCGTACTCGATGAGATCCTGGCCGGAGTCGTCGCGGAGGAGATTCCGCAGGAGGGTCGCGAAGCTGTTCATTTTGAATTTCTCCATGGTTCTCTGAGCCCGACTCGGAGGCCGGCTGAAGTCGATTTGGACTACGCATCCTTATAGTGGGGTCCTGGAGGGCTTCGCGGCAATGCCATTTAGGCGGGACGAGGGCTGTCGGCAGTAACCGGTTTGATGGTTACTAATGAGGGAGTCCGAACAGGGAGGGTGGCTGGCGTGGCGGACGCCGGTCGCCGCACGCGCGGGGAGAGACAGCATCGGGGCTGTTAGTTATGTCAGGGCGCGATCGAGGTGGGTATAGCCACCGTCGACAACAAGGTGCTGGCCGGTGGTGTGGGCGCTTTGCGTGGGCGAGAGAAGGAAGACGGCCATGGCGGCGATCTCAGAGGCTTCGGTGAAGCGATGGCCGAGGGGGATGCGGCGGCGGATCTGGTCGAGGGCGGCCCGAGGGTCGGGGCGAGTGGAGATCCAGCGATCGTACTGGGGAGTCATGACCTCGGCGGGGAGGATGGCGTTGGCGCGCACGCCGTAAGGAGCGAGTTCTGCGGCCCACTCGCGGGTGAGGGCGAGTTGGGCGCCTTTGGCGGCGGCATAGGCCGAGGTGTTGCCCTGGCCGGTGACCGCAACTTTGGAACTGATATTCAGGATGGATCCGCGGGAGGCCTTGAGCATGGGCAGCGCGTAGTGGGCAAGGGCGTAGTAGTGGACGAGGTTCTGTTGGAGGCTTTCCATGAACCGCTCAGGCGAGCCGGACTCGAGGCCGATGCCGTCATTGGTGCCGGCGTTGTTGACGAGGCCGAGGAGGCGTCCATATTGGTCGCGGACATGGTCGATGGCACGGCGGCACTGGGCGAGGTCGGCGAGGTGGGTTTCGACGAAGTCACAGGGGCGCTGGGCGTCGCGCATCTCGGCGAGGAAGGCTTTGGCGTGGTCGGAGGCGCGGCTGACGACGACTACGGTAGCTCCTTCGTCCAGGCAGGCACGAGTGATGGCCTGACCGATGCCGGCGGCGCCGCCGGTGACGAGGATGACGGAGTTGTGGAGGCCGAGATCCATAGGGGACAGGATACTCGGAAGGATGGTCGGGGCGGAGGGATTCGAACCCCCGACCCTCTGCTCCCAAAGCAGATGCGCTACCAGACTGCGCTACGCCCCGATACTTGAGATTTTAGCCTACGGGCAGCGGTCGAGAGTTCAGGGATTGGAGTTGGGGGTATAGCGTTCGGAAACCCAGGAACGCTCACAGGCGATGCGCAAGCCAGAGGAGGATCAGGGCGAGGACGATGAGGGGCGCGGCGAGGAGAGCGAGGACGGCGGCGAGTAATGACGCGAGGAAGGCGTAGTCCTTCCAGGTATGGCGGTGGGGCTCGCGGAGGTGGCGGGTGAGGAGGCGGTAGTTGCGGCGGTTGGCCTTATACGCGATGTCGAAGATGTCGCCGAAGAGGGGAATGGCGCCGATGAGGACGTCGAGGCCAAGATTGACCATCATGCGGGCGAGGGTGACGTAGGGGACACCGCGCACCCAGGCGGCGAAGACCAGGATGAAGGTGGCGATGCCGGCGAGCACGTCGCCGAGTCCGGGGATGAGTCCGATGAGGCCGTCGAGACCGAGGCGGATGGGGGTGCCGGGGATGCGGAAGATGTCGTCGAGGAGATGGGCGAGAAAGTCGAGATTCTGGTCGGAGAATAGGCGCTCGGCGCGGGCGCGGAGACCAGGGCGGAGGGGTGGAAGAATCTCGGGCTGGGAGCGGTCGGGCATGGGTGCGGGGGCAGTGTTTGGGATGCGTTGGAGCGCATTGGGCCGCAGCCGGACGCTCGAAAATAACTGTGGCGCCAATGCTACAATCATGAGTGTTGTGGCGGATATAGTTCAGCGGCAGAACGCCTGACTGTGGCTCAGGATGTCGTGGGTTCGATCCCCACTATCCGCCCCAAAATCGATGTCCCTGCAGCCGGATCGCGCTGCTCCTCTCCGTGACGACTGCTTCCGAACAGAACGCGAGTCGCCGTATCTACACAGGCTGCTCGGGGTGGGCGTATCCCACCTGGAAGCCGGCGTTTTATCCGGAGAAATTGCCCTCGAAAAAATTCCTGGAGTATTACGCGACGCGGCTCAATTCCGTGGAGGTGAACTACACCTTCCGGAGCTTTCCGCGGCGGACGACTGTGGACGCGTGGCTGGCGCAAACGGGGGACGGGTTCCGGTTTTCGTTCAAAGCGCCGCAGCGGATCACGCATTTCCAGCGACTGCAGGATTGCCGGCCGACGCTGGAAGCGTTTGCAGGGGCGATTGCGCCGGTGGCCGAGGCGGGGCGGCTGGGTCCGGTGCTGTTCCAGCTGCCGCCGAACTTCAAAGCCGACGAGGGGAAGCTGGCGCAATTTCTGGCGGATGCGCATGGGCTGGGGTTGCGGATGGCGTTCGAGTTTCGACATGAATCGTGGTTCGAGGCCGGAGTGTATCGGATTCTGGAACGGCACGGGGCCGCACTGTGCGTGGCCGAGAGCGATGAACTGGTGACGCCGGATGTGGTGACCGCGGGGTTCACGTGCTATCGGCGGCGGCGGACGGAGTACTCCGATGCGGAGCTGGAGACGATTGCCGGGCAGCTGCGGGAGCGGGCGGCGACGGGCGACGTTTTTGCGTACTTCAAGCACGAGGAAGAGCCGACGGGGGCGCTGTGGGCGACAAAGGTGCTGGCGCTGGTGAGCGACTCGAAGACCGGCGAGGCCTCGTGACAGATCGGACCGCGGGCGGGCAGCGAACTGAAAAGCCGGAGTGGTGGACGGAGTTCGTGCCACGGCGATGGCTGGGCAGCGGGCATGCGCAGACCCTGGCAGGGAATTATCTGCCGCGGCGCCTGACGTTGCCGAAGCCGGAAGAGCTTGTGGTGGAGGTGGAGGGTCCGGTGGCGGGGTACGGGCCGAGCCGGGTGCTGTGCCACTGCCACTGGCAGCCGGAGGCGGTGCGGCGGGAGCGGCTGACGGTGGTGCTGGTGCACGGGCTGGAAGGCTCGTCGAATTCAAAGTACATCGTGGGGAACACGGCGCGGGCTCTGGCAGCGGGACTGAATGTAGTGCGGATGAACATGCGGACTTGTGGTGGTACGGATGCGCTGTCGCCGACGATTTACCACTCGGGACGGACGGGCGATGTGGGGCGGGTGGTGGAGGCGATTGTCCGGGAGCAGGGGATCGAGGCGATCGCGCTGGTGGGCTACTCGATGGGCGGGAACCTGGTACTGGGCTGGGCTGGGGCGCTGGGCGCGCGGATTCCGCCGGTGGTGAAGGCGGTGGTGGGGATTTCACCGCTGATGGATCTGGCGGTGTCGTCGGCAGCGCTGCACCGGCCGCAGAATCGTATCTATGAATGGCACTTTTTGAAGTCGATGCTGGCGCGGGTGCGGCGGCGGATGGCCATGTATCCCAGGATTTACGGGGATGCGCCTGTGGATCAGATTCGCACGATGCGGGATTTCGATCACCACATCGTTGCGCGATACGGCGGCTTCCGTGATGCCGACGATTACTACTACTCGGTGGCGAGCTCGCAGTATGCGGCGGAGCTGCGGGTGCCGACTCTGATTGTGCATTCGACGGATGATCCGTTTATTCGCATGTTGCCGGAGACGCGGGCGACGCTGCTGGCGAATCCCTGGGTGACGCTGATCGAAACAGAGCAAGGTGGGCATTGCGCGTTTCTGGCAGCGGAGAAGAACGGGGACGGCCGCTGGGCGGAGCGGACGCTGCTGGGATTCCTGCTGGAAGCGAGCGCGGCGGTGGATCGGGTCGAGGGAAGCGGCACGCGTGGAAGCTGACTGGGCTGTGGAAGTGGGCGGGGACGCGGCGCGGATCGAGGCGGACTGGGCGGGGTTCGTGGATTTGCGGCGGGATGGTTTAGCTGTGGACGAAATCGGGGAGGCGCGGGAGCATCCGGTATTGCGGGCGGCGCTGCTGGAGCTGAACGGGCCGGAGTCGGCGGTGTTCACGAGCAAGTGCGATGTCTGGACGCTCGCGCAGGAGGCAATCGATCCCCTGGAGTTTGACTGCAGGGCGGTGGAAGCGCGGACTGGAATCGCTTGTTATGTCGATGTGATCGCGCGGGAAGCGGATCTATTCGCGTCGTTTGCGGAGCATGAGGGCTGGGTGCGGCGGGCGGTGAGCGTGTTACGAGGGGAACGGATCTTACGAGGTCGCGTGGATCTGGTGGTGCGGGCGGCTTCGGCTGGTGGAGAGGATGGTTTTGGAGTGACGTTGTACGCTGCGGGTTGCGGAGTGGATTCCTCTGCGTCGGAGGAGGCGTGGGGAGAGATTTTGCGTGCGGCGGTCGTGGCTACAATGAGAGAGGCACGGGCGAGTAGCTCAATCGGATAGAGCACCGGCCTTCTAAGCCGGGGGTTGTGGGTTCGATTCCCGCCTCGCCCACCATTGCCTTCTCCTGGCGATCAAACCCCCGCATAGCAGCTCAACTTACTGCACCGTCAGTGTGACTACCGCTGAACTCGTCACCTGGTTGGTCTGAGGCTGCGTCGGAGTGG
>JBAUZR010000261.1:0-6351 GCA_049585375.1 Acidobacteriaceae bacterium | reverse complement strand
GCTGGCGTACTGCCGGCGCAATTCACCAGGCAGAGGAGACATGAGACCCTGCGTCGAAAACGCGAGCAGGCCACCATTCGATACCTCATCGAGGCAGTGGCTCAAGGTGTAGTTGGCGCGCAGCGTTAGACCGTGCCACTGCTGGGAGTAGACCGTTTGTAGTCCTGCGTAGTTGCTGCCGGCGTCGGTGCGGAACTCGTTGACATTACCGAAGCGCTGGTCGAGAGGGCGCTGGAATGGAAAAGGAGCGAAACATCCGTTGCAGACTGTCTGGTAGCCGTTGAGCTGTACCTGGTATGGCTCGTGCAGCCCGCGCGTGCCGACGAAGTCGAAGTGCACATCGCCGCGTGCCGGGGTCTGCTGCTCAATTCCGAGATCGTACTGGTAGTAGTACGGGGTTTTCAGGGTTCCACTGGGGAAGGTGTTGAGACTGACGGCGAGCGGACAGGTCGGGGCTCCCGGCTGAATTCCGGCACAGGGTGCGGCGCCGGAACGGAACACTGACTGGAAGGAGGTATTGGCGCTGGCAACGGCGTCGACGGCACTGCCGGGCACACCTGGCGCAATGCCCGTGCCGCCGACCTGGCCGCCGATGCCACCAACAAAGGAGGGATCGTTGGGGGCGTTCATCGCGGCGAGATCGGCAATTTGCATGGGAATGATGTCGCTGAATGCGCCGAAGCCTCCGTGAACCACCGTCCGCGGAAACACTCCGTAGGCGAACGAAACCCGCGGCTGGTAGATGAACAGCGGTGTTCCCGGGAACAGATCGTGAACGTTGGCCAGGACCACCTGGCTGAGAGGCTGATCGGTTGCGTGCGATGCGTCAAGGAACGAACCTGCGGTTCGCGAGAAGAGGTTCCGGGCGCTCGTGACATTCGTATTCCAGGTAACGCGCATGCCACCGGTAAACGTCGCCTTTGGCGATGGTCTCCAGGTATCCATCGCGTAGTATTCGAGATTACCCTCCGAAACCCGTTCCCTGAGAGCTACCGGGAAGCTCTGGCTGGCGGTCCAGGCGGCGCCGTATGTGAATTGCGCCAGATCGTTGTACGTGACGGTGGGAATTGTGCCTTCGCCGAGGTCGTAGTTGCTCACATCCAGGCGACGCGTGTTGATGCCGAATTTCCATGTGTGGGTGCCACGCGTCCAGGTGAGATTGTCATTGATCTGCCATTGCGTGACTTTGCGCCCCTGCGGATACGTGTTGTTGTTACCGCCAATCGTGGTAAACGGGACGCTGTCGCTTCCGGAGGCCAGGACGATGGGAAACACCTGCTGTACCTGCGCGTAATTGTTTGGCTCGAAGATACTCGAATACCAGCTGGCGCCGGGGTTGAACTGATTGACCAGATTCGAACTGAACAGATGGGTATATCCGGTGACCAGGGTCCGCTGCGGCTGCGGTGAATACGAGTTGAAGATTGGATCGATCGGATCGGTATAAGCGGCCTGCAAACCCGTATCCTGCTGAAAGCGATACCAAACACTGTCGTTCGGGTTGATCGTTTGATCGATCTTCGCCACAATGAGGTTTTCGCTGTCGCTGTTATTGAGCGACGCCTGACGCTGGCTGGCACAACCGTCGCCGCTATTGCCCAGAGGACAACCCACGATGGGGACTGGCGATCCCGCCGGAGTCGGCAGCAACGAGAACATCTTCCGATAAAACGGAATTTCCGCCGGCTGCGCCGGGAGAAACGTCCCGGTGACCGGATCCGTACCGCCGACCGCCAATTGTCCAAGGACGTACTGCTGATAGGCCGGAGTCGGCAGGGTGATCTGCGAGACAAGCGGCAGAGCAATCCGGATGCCTTCGTAATGGCCGAAGAAAAACAGTTTGTTTCTGCGAATCGGGCCCCCAGCACTCACTCCAAATTCATTCACCGTGGAACGGGGCTTGCGGGCGATTTCCCCCGGCGTATCGTTGGCATGCAGAAAGTAGTCTTCCGCGTTGAAGAGCGATCCGTTCCATATCTCATACAAATCCCCATGAAACGCGTTGGTGCCGGACCTGGTGACATAGTTCACCTGGGCCACGGCATAACGCCCCTGATCGACCGCGAACGAATTCGTGTTGACCGTCGCTTCCTCGACCGCGTCGAGGCCGATCACAAGGTTCGTCGACAGACCGATATTCAGGCCCAGCCATGGGTCATTGGTGTCGTAGCCGTCGAGAATGTACCCGTTTGAAGTGGCCGGAAGCCCGTTGAACTCAACGTTGCCGTAGCCTCCGGCGGCTTTGGCATCATTCGACGATCCGGCAGTGTTCATCAGCGCGCCCTGGGCAAACTGGGCGATATAGGTCAGGTCTTCTCCGGGATTGGGCAGGGATTTGATCGTCTTTGCCTCGATGGTGGTGGTGGTATTCGGATTATCGAGACTCAGCAGCCCTTGCTGCGCCGTCACCTGCACGGTTTGACTGCTTGTCCTGATCTGAAGCGAAAAGTTCAGGGCAACGGTCCTGCCCACGCCGACAGTGGTCGGCTCCGACTGGGAGACGGCGAAGCCGGTCGATGTCACCGTCACAACGTAGGTTCCGGGATTGATCTGAGAAAAGAGATAGTGTCCGCTGGCGTCGGTCTCCCCGGTCCTTGTTGCCTTGGTATTCACGTCCGTTGCACTAACGGATGCGTGGGGCAGGGCAGCGCCGCCTGGGTCCGTTACCAGGCCCGAAAGTGCGCTGCTGGTACCACTCTGGGCGCGAAGCAGGAACGAACTAACCATGGTTAACGCCAGGACGAGAATAAGGCTGTGGGTACGTGCTCGAAGCGCGCGCATTTTTCTCCATTGTCCTGGGCGCCGCCTTTGGGGTGATGGGAGGCAATCCTCCGAGGCGGATTAGGTATACCTAAATATTAGGTACGCCTACAATGGAGGAAAGTCAAACCAGGAGACCGACAGAGGAATGACAACGCGCCGCGTGAACGCGAACACAGAATCTGTAGACAACTATCTGAAGGCTGTCTTTGCGCTTGGCGGAGCAGAGAGGGTGCGGGTTACCAGTACGGCGCTGGCGAAACGTCTTGGAGTCACTCCGGCTTCGGTCACAAATATGCTGCAAAAGCTGGCCTCTTCATCTCCTCCGCTCGTCGAGTACGAACTACACCGCGGAGTGCGCCTCTCGGCCGCAGGCATGCGACGAGCGCTTGAGATCGTTCGCCACCATCGATTGCTGGAGGCCTTTCTCTACCAGATCCTCGAGTACCCGATCGAAGAAGTCCATGACGAGGCGGAGCGGCTGGAGCATTTCATTTCCGAGCGCTTGGAGGAGCGTATCGACGCAAAGCTCGGGCGACCACAATTCGACCCTCACGGGCACTGCATTCCCGCTCTGAACGGGAAGATGTCAAAGCAGATTTCCAAAACGCTCGCTGAAGTGGAAGCAGACGGCGAGTTCGTTGTCGATAGTGTCTCCGATCGAGACCCGGCACTCCTGCAGCGGTTGGGGAAATACGGTGTCATGCCCGGTGCTCTCGTGACGGTGCGGCGAACCGCTGAGGAATTCCTGCTGCGCCGCAGAGGAAATGCGAGAGTCCTGCACCTCCCCAGTTCACTCGGGAACGCACTCTGCATTCGCCGTCCACACGAATGACACAGCGACCAACGCGAGTTGTTCATTCACAATGCACGCCAAATCCCGGGGCGCAGGCGACCGGAATCCAGTAGTGATCGCCAAAGTGGGCAACGCGGTCGTGACCCGGCGATCTTCGTAATCCCGAGGGTCGCCGCTTGAAGAGGTTTTCGAGAATCGGAAATGGGCGCTGGCATGGAATCGGGGATCGGGTTCCGCGCTCTGACTTTTCGCCGCGTCCTTCGGTAACAGCCAGTCGTTCTTCACAGAAGATCCCCGCCAACCTCCGGTGGGTATCAGCGCTTCTCGTATTGCTGATCGGTGACATGCTCCATCCAATCGACCACTTTGCCATCGAGCTTTTCCTGGATGGCGATGTGGGTCATCGCCGTCGTTAGGGTCGCGCCGTGCCAGTGCTTTTCGCCCGGCGCGAACGACACCACGTCACCGGGGCGGATTTCCTCGATCGGTCCTCCGTCGCGCTGAGCCCAGCCGCAGCCATATGTGACGATGAGTGTCTGACCCAGCGGATGCGTATGCCACGCCGTCCGCGCGCCAGGCTCAAACGTAACGCTGGCACCAGCAACAAGCGCGGGATCGGGCGCCTGAAACAGCGGGTCGATGCGTACAACACCTGTAAACCAATCCAAAGGACCTTTGGCGGATGGCTGCGTACCCACTCTTTTGATCTCCATATTCATCTCTCCCAGGTCGTTGTTCATCTGGTTGTTTAGCCGGGCCGGCGGTCGTCGGTGCTAAGAATCTGTCTAGCGCGGCGCGATTCTGATAGTTGCGGCGCGAGCACGTGGGCTTGCGTTTCGCGCTCTTCGAAACGCAGATCCCCGGGGTCGTAAAGAATGGCTCCGCGCATAGTCTCCTCGGTTCTTAAGGCATGATGAGGCCGCCGTCAACCGAGATGGACTGGCCTGTTACGTAACTGGCTGCGTCGCTCGAAAGCCACAGAACCGCATCCGCAATTTCCTCGGCTCGTCCATAGCGGCCCATGGGTACGCCTCTCAGCATGGCATCGAGCGCGTCACCCTGGCCGGCGGCGACCATCTGATCGGCCATCGGTGTCCAAATCAGTCCCGGACACACCGCGTTGATGCGGATTCCGTGCTTTGCATACTCAAGGGCCGCGCTTCTGGTGAAACCAATGACGCCATGCTTGGCGGCGTGATAGACGCCGCGCTCGGCGCCTTCCACACGTCCTCCAATAGAAGAGCAATTGACGATAGCGCCGCTGCCTTGTTGGCGCATCTGCTGCAACTCAAATTTCATACAGCTCCAAACACCGCGGAGGTTGATACCCATCACCCGGTCATAGTCTTCCCGGGTGGTGTCGGCAGTTGCGGCGAGCACGTTCTGAACACCGGCATTGTTGTAGGCCACGTCGAGCCGTCCGAAGGCGGCGACCGTCTGTTTCACCATGGCAGCCACCTGCATGTCATCGGATACGTCACAGCGGATGGCCACGGTTTTGTGGCCATCCGCGGCAAGCTGCCCGGCAGCGGACTGCGCCGCTTCTTCGTGCCAGTCCGCCAGCACCACAGAGGCTCCGGACTCGGCAAAGGCTTTGGCGGTTGCGAGGCCCAGTCCTGAAGCAGCCCCTGTGACCAGCGCCACTTTGTTTTCAAACGATAGATTCATGAATCCTCATTCGCGAACGGGTTGTATCCGGGTTTCTTGTAGACGGTGTTCCACTTGTCCTGGATTTCCGACCGGTACACTTTCTCAGCCCAATCCTGTCGCTCGACTTCTTCAAACGCCACGGAGATGGCATCCTCGCTATATTCCAGAGTGGACATCACCGCATCGGTAATTTCCCGGGCAAGACGGGACTTTTGTTCTTCGGACTTACCGGGCACCAGCTTCACGACAATATGGGGCATGTTTCTCCTGTCGTTGCCGCGAATCGATCCTGTGTGATGCGCACAGATATCCCGCTCGCGTTCAGAGGTTGGTCATTTGTTCCAGAGCGGCGGGATAGCGGTCTCCATAGACGGGAATCGCAGCGGTCGCGGCGTCGAGTTCGCGGAGGTCGTCCGGGGCGAGCTCGACGGCGACCGCTCCGATGTTCTCGTCAAGGCGCTGCAACTTCGCGGTGCCGGGAATGGGAACGATCCAGGGTTTTTGCGCGAGGAGCCAGGCAATTGCGATCTGAGCCGACGTCGCATTCTTCCTGACCGCAAATGCCGCAATCAGATCCACCAGAGCGCGATTGGCTTTGCGGGCTTCCGGCGAGAAACGAGGGAAGCTGCCGCGATTATCCTCCGCATCGAACTGCGTGTTTTCGGTAATTGCGCCCGTGAGAAACCCCTTGCCAAGGGGACGGAAGGGAACGAACCCGATGCCCAGTTCCTGCAGCGTGGGAATGATTTCTTCTTCCGGGCGCTTCCACCAAAGCGAGTATTCGCTTTGCAGCGCTGCGACGGGCTGAACCGCATGTGCGCGGCGGATGGTTTGCGCGCCTGCTTCAGACAAGCCGAAGTGCCGGACTTTGCCCTGTTGAATCAGATCCCTAACGGTGCCCGCAACGTCTTCAATGGGCACGTTGGGATCGACGCGATGCTGGTAGAGCAGATCAATCGCGTCGACCTTTAGCCGTTTCAGCGAACCGTCGACACTCTCTCTGATGTACTCTGGCCGGCTGTTCAGACCCACGGGATGCGGATCTTCTTCGGAATCGATGTGGAAGCCGAATTTCGTTGCGATGATCACCTGGTCGCGCACCGGTGCGAGAGCCTCACCAACAAGTTCTTCGTTCACGAATGGGC
>JBAUZR010000260.1:0-2539 GCA_049585375.1 Acidobacteriaceae bacterium | reverse complement strand
CCTGAGAGGAATGCCATCCTGCCCTTCCCTAAGGCTCGTGGCGACGTGAACTAGCCGATTACTTAGCCGAGTCTCTGTAACTTTCCAGCGACAGATTTCTCTAACCTGCGCACCCATTGCGAGACGCAGGGTGCGTCTTCAATCGGTGAAATCCATGTAACACCCCCGGAGTACAGCATGCTTAAGGCAATCCCGTCTCACTCCCCTGGAAGCTTCGCATTGCGCTTCTTCGCCATTACCCCGATCATCGCGCTGGGCGGAATGCTCACGCTGACAGCTTCCGCGCAGTCCGGAACTGCGACGCGCGCTCCTCTTTCACCGACAATAATGGCAATGCACATGAAAGCGAAACGCTCGGTCGCAACGCCGGCCTCCAACATTGATGCAGCGTCGACTTCCGCGGGCTCTTCCTCGGATTTCAATTCGGAACAAGGCCCGGGGCCCGGCGCGATCGGACCTGGCCCGGGCTGCGATCTCTTCCCGGCGCCGGCCGCGGTCGGGTCGGCGGTGCCCCTCACCTATTTCGGACCTTCGCCGTCCACGGTCAACCCCAGTCTGGTTGGACCAGTCCAGCTTCTCAACACTGGCACTGTGGATGCCGCGCACGGAACCATCACCATTCCCCTTTATAAGGGCACGCTGAAAGGGACAAAGAAGAATATCTGGTACATTCTCACCGATGTCTCTGATCAGGGAGTGGCGCAGGAGCTGGGGCTCAACTTTTCGGCAAAGCTCGCCTTTGACTCCAACGCAGCCAGAACCGGCAATTTCGATGAAAATGGCAACATCGTTTTCGACAAGGGCACGGTTAATTTTGCCCCGGAGCGCAATATTGTCCCCGGCCCCTCCGGCGAGGAGTTCCCTCCTAAGTCGTATGCTCCCGGAGCCGTTGGCGATCAATACTACAGCCCCTACGTCAGCATCACCAACGCGGGCGGCGTGATTTATGACGCGCCCATGATCGCCTTCAATGTCGACGCATCGCAGATTAACTTCCCCAACGGAAACGTCGACTATTCGAAGGTCCACGATCAGGTCGTTGCGATCGATCCCTACAATATGACGGTCACCCTGAACCTGATCAATGGATTCAGCTTCGGCCGACCCGTCTGGTACCTCTCCACCGATGCCAGCATCCCTCTGGCGGCAGCAATCGAGCACAACACATATGCTCCACTGATGGGTAATCTTGTTCTGGGGCATGACGACAGCTTTGGCAGTGGCATCGAACGCATCTTCATTGCTACTAATGGCGCCGAATCCGGGCAATGCAATAACCCTCTTCGCCAGGGCTTGTCGGCAGATCTCGCTGACGGCTACAGGCCCAACAATGTTCTGGGCGGTATTCCGACGATCGCTCTGGATTACAGCCCGGCGTGGGACGCTCAGCTTTATGAGTGGACCGATAGCGCGATTAGCAACGGCTACCGTGGACAGCTTCGGGAAGAGTTCCAGGTTCTCACCTTTGTTCAGGACGGGCTGATTACCGGTCCGGGCGGAGCCGCCTTCGGCAGTTCCGGTTTCGCCATCAATTGCCCAATCGTTCAGCGTCTTGACTGAAGCCGCTTTACACGCTTCGGAGCAGCAGATCCCACGCGACATTCAGGCGTGGAGGAGCTGCTCCGGAGCTCATTTTTCGGTGTATCCGGTTGGAATTACACGCACGGATAGAGTTACAACGGACGGATAGCACACTTGCCCCATGCCCCGCTTCCCCGGCATTTCTGTAACCCCTCGCATCGCCGGGTTTCAAACGCTGGAAGGAAGTTTCGATCGATCAGTTCGCAATTTTGGCGATTTTGCAGGCCACGCCCGGAATGGAGAACGAGATCGAGGAATTCCTCAAATCTGCACGGGTTTTGGCGCCCCAGCCTGGCCCGTTCAGTTCCTTCTCGGATTGATGCGATAACAGCAAGCTCCCCTCATCCGGCGATTCTCATAGCCAGTTGCGCACCCACTACGAAGTCGCGCGTTCCGCACAATGCAGCGCAGAACCTCTGGTCAAACGATTTCGTTGCCAGCTGCCCCTTGAATCCTCTGGCAAGCGATGACTATTTCATAAGTGAAGGGCTGCCGGCATCCGAAAGGCTTCGACCGATGCAGGCCGGTCCGGCTGAACCCTGAGCAATCAGGGCGGAAGCTGGCTGGAGAAGAAGGGTGTGGCTTATGAGCGCGTCTTCGAACGTGTCGGCCCGGAGAGCGAGAACGGCTGTCCTGAACTCCGGACCTGCATGAAGGCGAAATGGGCAGAAGCGCGCCGCAAAGAATTCTTGCGGCGGCCTCGTAACGGCTCTACCGGCCCTTCACACCTCATCTTCGAAGAGGTACGTCGCGTGAGTGGTCACCTCGAATACGGCACAATCTCCTCTTTGTCACCTGGTGATGTCCTCACGCTGACCAGGACTTAGATCCTGATTCAGAGTTTTTCCGCGAGGATGTCAACCATCTGAATCTGCGGCCGAGAGACGAATAGTTCTTCGGCCCGAGCAAAGAGAGCTCTTGCCACCTCACCGGTTACGTGTGCGTTACGCCCTTCGTC
>JBAUZR010000259.1:0-13115 GCA_049585375.1 Acidobacteriaceae bacterium | reverse complement strand
GTCGTGGCTGTTCCACGAATCCCAGATGTACAGGTGGTGGGGAATGCCTTTCTCGCCCATGATGCGGGCGAGGTACTGGTTCTGACCGAGGCAGTGGTCGTCCCAGCCGGTGGCGAGGATGTACGTGTTGCGGCGATAGAGGTCGTAGAACCAGGGGTCGCTGAGGTTGGGGAGGAAGTGCGGCGGCGTGTGGAAGTAGACGTCCTGATCGTAGTAGCCGTGAAGGAAACGGCTGACGTCGAAGGCGCCGCTCATGGAGAGAAATCCCGTAAAGAGGCCGGGGTGGCGGAGGGCGATGTTGACGGCGTGATAGCCGCCGAAGCTGCATCCCAGGGAAATGAGGCGGGGATTGCCATTCTTCTGGCGGAGCAGCGGCAGCACCTCATCCAGGATGTAGCTTTCATATTGCACGTGGCGGGCGATGCGCCAGCGAGGCGGAACACCGCGGTTATACCAGCTTTCGGCATCGAGGGAATCGAGGCAGAAGAGCTGGATTTCGCCGGCTTCAAGCTTGTGAGCGACGGCGCCGATCAGGCCGCGATCCTCGAATTCGAAAAAGCGGCCCTGCGAGCTGGGGAAGACGATGACGGGGAGGCCGGCATGGCCAAAAAGGAGGAGTTCCATGTCCCGCCCGAGGCGCGGGGAATACCACTTGTGATATTCGCGGTTCATATGGGTGAATTGCGGAAGTTACGGTATCGTAAAACATCGGTGAACCGATGCGCGACCCGAGGGTAGAGGGCTCGCAGAGAAGCGCTGCGAAAAGACGGGGAAAGCCGGAATTGGCAACACAGCCGCAGGGCGACATCCAGAGCGTTCCACCGCCGGTCGAGCCGCCGCATCCACGGGTGCGGAAGCATGAAGGCTTTTCGAGCCGGTTTTTGCCGACCGAACGCGACATCTCCGTGTATGTTCCGCCTGGATATGAGCAGGAAGAGGGTCGCAGCTACCCTCTGCTGGTGTTGCAGGACGGACAGAATCTGTTCGATCCGGAGACCGCGTTCATTCGCGGGCGCACCTGGCGGGTGGCGGAGCAGGCCGATGCCGCGATCGAAGCCGGCGAAGTGGAGCCGCTGGTGATCGCGGGCGTGGCCAATGCGGGAGAGCGGCGGCTGGCGGAATATACGCCGACGCGCGACTGGAAGCTGGGCGGCGGCCAGGCGCGGCTCTATGGCGAGATGCTGATCCGGGAACTGCTGCCGTTTCTGCATGCGCGGTATCGGCTGCGAATGGGTGCCGAACAGACGGGACTGGGCGGATCGTCGCTGGGTGGGCTGGTCTCGCTGTGGCTGGGGCTGCAGCACCCGGAGATCTTTGGGCGGCTGGCGGTGATGTCACCGTCGGTGTGGTGGAATCACCGGTACATCGTGCGCTACGTGGATGAGGTGGCCCCGGCCATGCCGCAGCGGCCGCGCATCTGGCTGGACGTGGGCGGCCAGGAGGGACGGCGAACCCTGACAGATGCGGAGCTGCTCAACAGTCGACTGCGGGCGCATGGGTGGCGAGAGGGTGTCGACGAACACTTCGAGATTGTGCCTGACGGCACCCATGATGAAACTGCGTGGGCCGAGCGTGTACGGCCGATGCTGCGATTCCTGTTTCCCGCGGAGAAAACGCGGTGACGGAGACGCCCATGGAGCTGATTCGCAAGCTGGATGAGACAGCGGCGGCGCTGGCGGATCTGGCGGAGCAGGTGCGGCGCGCAGCCGATGGGGTCACCGACGAAGAGTTGCGCCGGGAGATGCTGGAGAGCGCGGACGGGATGCAGATCCGGGCGGAGAGAATGGCGGAGGCGGTGGGTCGGTGGAGGCGGGAAATCAACTGACCTTCGGCGTCATTCCATGCCCGAACGGACGGGGAAAACAACCCCGGGTCAATCCCGGTATACTTAATGTTCAGAGGTAGTTCCGGACAAAGGCCGCACAATCGCCTTGCACGACAAAGGTTGGGCGACAGGTGTCTTTTGGTTTCCGGCACGTTGGTCCGCTGCCCGTTGCTGCTCCATGCGGCCCCTCTGGAACCTCGATGGGCGACCTTCTAGACACCATTCATTCCCCCGCTGACCTGAGAAAACTGACGATCCCGCAACTGGAGTCTCTGGCTGGGGAGATCCGGGAACGGCTGATTGTGACGCTGTCGAAAACCGGCGGCCACCTGGGGCCGAATCTGGGTGTGGTGGAGCTGACGCTGGCCCTGCATTCGGTGTTCGACACGCCGCGGGACAAGTTTGTTTTCGATGTCAGCCACCAGGCGTACGTGCACAAGATGCTGACCGGCCGCTGCGACCGCATGGATACGATGCGGCAGCCGGGCGGCCTGAACGGCTTTATGCTGCGGACGGAGAGCGAGCACGACTGCTACGGCGCGGGCCATGCGGGAACGGCGTTGTCGGCCGCGCTGGGGATGGCGGTAGCGCGGGATCTGGCCGGCGGCCGGGAACATGTGGTGGCGCTGGCGGGCGATGCGGCCTTCACGAACGGGATTTCTTTCGAGGCGCTGAACAACATCGCCGACCAGACGCGCCGGCTGATCGTGGTGCTGAACGACAACGAGTGGTCGATCGATCGCAACGTGGGCGCGATTGCGAAATACCTGCACAAGATTGTGACCAACCAGCACGTGAGCCAGCTGCACGACAGCGCCGCTCGGCTGCTGGAGCGCTTCGGCGGGCGCGGCGCGCTGCAAATGGTGAAGCGGGCGGAGGAAGCGGCCAAGGGCATGCTGTGGCCGTCGTTCCTGTTCGAGGAGTTCGGTCTTACCTATTACGGCCCGGTGGACGGCCACAATGTCGGGTTGCTGATCGAGACTTTCAAATTCCTGAAACAGCAGGAGCGGCCGGTACTGCTGCACCTGATTACGCAGAAGGGGCGGGGGTTTCAGCCGGCGCTGGACAAGCAGAAGAAATTCCACGGCCTGGGGCCTTACGATCCGGAGACGGGCAAGACGCCGGCCACGGGACAGCGGACCTATTCCGAGGTATTTGCGGAGACGCTGGTGAAGCTGGCCAGCGACGATGACAAGATCGTTGCGATTACCGCTGCGATGCCGAACGGGACGGCGCTGGATCTGTTCCGGCCGCATCATCCGAAGAAGTATTTTGATGTCGGCATTGCCGAAGAGCACGCCGTGATTTTTGCGGCGGGGATGGCGACTCAGGGATTCAAGCCGGTGTGCGCGATCTACTCGACGTTTTTGCAGCGGGCATTCGACCCCATCGTGCACGACGTGTGCCTGCAGAATCTGCCGGTGGTTTTCTGCATGGATCGCGCGGGGCTGAGTGGGGACGACGGTCCGACACACCATGGACTTTTCGATATCGCGTATCTGCGCGGGGTGCCCAACATTGTGCAGATGGCGCCGACCGACGAGGATGAGCTGGCCGACATGATGCTGACGGCGGTGCAGCACGCAGGGCCGAGCGCGATTCGCTATCCGCGGGGCACGGGGCCGGGCACGGCGATCAAGGCAAAGCCAGAGGCCATTCCGCTGGGCCGGGGAGTGGTGATGCAGGAGGGCGAGGACGTTGCGATTCTCGGTCTGGGCGCGCTGCTGCCGATGGCTCGGGAGCTGGCCACCGCGCTGGAAGAGCAGGGGTATACGGCGGCGGTGATCAATCCGCGATTCATCAAGCCGCTGGATCGCGAACTTCTGGCTCGCTACGCACAGCGCGCCATGGCGGTGGTGACATTCGAGGATGGGGTGCTGATGGGTGGATTCGGCAGCGCGGTGATGGAGGCGCTGAACGAGATGGGGATCGACAAGCCGGTGGTGCGGATCGGCTGGCCGGATCGATTCATCGAACATGGCAAGGTGGATCAGCTGCGGGCGCGCCACGGTGTCAGCGTGGAGGCTGCGCTCGAGAAGCTGGCTCCCTACCTGAACCGCACTACAGATCGCCTGGTGGCGCAATAGTGTCAGGGGCTGCCTCTGGCAGGCGTGACCGGCGGTATGGGAAGATGCGAAGGAGAGCCCCGCGCCCATTTTCGCGATGACTGCCTCCTCCGTCCAGCTTCGGGCCTCCGCGTTCCGCTCGCATCACGATCGATGGATCATTGCTATCGGTGTGTTCAAGCTGCTGCAGGCGCTGCTCTTCATTTTGCTCGGCATCGGCGCCATGCGGCTGCTCCACAAAGATCTGATGGAGATTGCGGAGCGCTTCGTCCTGGCAATGCGGTTCGATCCGGAAGGGCATTTCGTCAACCTGTTTCTGGACAAGGTGGCGCTCATCGATCCGCATCGGCTGAAGCAGATCAGCGCGGTGGTGTTTGCGATTGCGGGCCTCGATATCATTGAGGGAACCGGTCTGGTGCTGGAGCGGGTCTGGGCGGAGTACGTCACTCTCGTGCTGACCGCGTCGTTCCTGCCCTGGGAATTCTTCGAGATCGTGCGCCACACTACCTGGATCCATGTGGTGCTGCTTGTGATCAATTTAGCGGTGGTGGTGTATCTGCTGTATTACGTGAGGCTGCGCATTCGTCAGCGGAGAGAGAGCCCGAATGCGGGGCTGAGCTGAGCGGGCAGCGAGCACCAATATAGGGAGCGATGGATGGGTCGTGCGTGCGTGATCGGGGCGGGACCGAATGGCCTGGCGGCCGCCGTGGTGCTGGCGCGCGCGGGGCTGGCGGTGGATGTGTATGAAGCCGAGGCGCAGCCCGGCGGCGGTGCACGCACTCTGGAGCTGACGCTGCCCGGATTTCGGCACGACTTCGGTTCTGCGGTCCATCCCATGGGGGCGGCGTCACCTTTTTTTGAATCGCTGCCGCTGGCGGAATACGGCCTGCAGTGGATGCACGGCACCGCGCCGGTGGCGCATCCGCTGGACGACGGCACGGCGGTGACGCTGGAACACAGCCTGAAGGATCAGGAGATGGTGCTGGGCGCCGATGGGGCGGCGTGGCGCGAGCTGATGGAGCCGCTGGCGCTGCACTGGGGCGATTTTATTCGCGACGCTATGAAGCCGGTGACCGGGATTCCGCGGCGTCCATGGCTGATGGCGCAGTTCGGCCGCAAGGCGATGCAGCCGGCGATGACTCTGGCCAGGCGGATGTTTCGGACGGAACGGGCGCGGGCATTGTTTGGCGGACTGGCGGCACATTCTTTTCTGAGCCTGGATGAGGTGATGAGCTCGGCTGTGGGAATCGTTCTGGGGGCGGCAGCGCATGTGGTGGGCTGGCCGATACCGCGGGGCGGAGCGCAGACCATCACGAATGCCCTGATCGGCTACCTCGAAAAAAATGGCGGGCGTGTGCATACCGGCCGGCGCATTGCCACCCTGGATGAGCTGGACGCCGAGGATGGGCCGATTCTGTGCGATCTGACGCCGCGGCAGATCCTGGTGGTGGCGGGAGATCGGCTGCAGAAGACGTATCGCAGAGCGATGGAGGAATTTCGCTACGGCCCGGGCGCTTTCAAGATCGATTACGCGCTTTCGGCGCCGATTCCCTGGCGGGCGCGGGAGTGTTCCCGCTCGATCACGGTGCACCTGGGCGGAACGATCGAGGAGATTGCGCGTTCAGAATATGCAGCGAGACACGGAGAGGTCGCTGAGCGGCCCTTTACGCTGGTGGTGCAGCCAACCCTGTTTGATTCGACGCGCGCGCCGGAAGGGAAGCACGTGGCCTGGGTTTATTGCCACGTGCCCAACGCGTCGACTGTGGACATGACCAGCCGCATTGAAGGGCAACTGGAGCGGTTTGCGCCCGGGTTCAGGGATTGTGTTCTGGAGCGGCATATTTCTTCGCCGGCGCTGCTGGAGCGCATGGATGCCAATCTGGTGGGAGGCGATGTGATGGGGGGCGAGATGTCGATCCGCCAGTTTGCGTTTCGCCCCGCACTGGGCGGCTATTACACCGGAACGAAAAATCTGTATCTGTGCTCGGCCTCGACGCCGCCTGGCGGCGGGGTACACGGCATGTGCGGCTATCACGCGGCGCGGATGGCGCTGCGACGGCTAGGCTGATCGACCGGCGGCCATGCCGGCCACCGCTGCGATGGCACGCTGGGTCAGCTTCTGACGGACAGCATCCATCTTCAGCCACGGATCGCGCTTCAGCCGGGACTTCCATTCAGAAAAGCTGGCGACGGAAAACTGCTTTGGGTCGGTGCGCTCGAGATCGGCCCAGGTGAGCGGCACGGCGACGCGCACTCCGATGCGGGCGCGGGGCGACCAGGGAGCGACCGCAGTGGCTCCGCGCTCGTTGCGAAGGTAGTCGAGAAAGATACGGCCGGTACGGGCAGCCTTAGTCATTTTGGTGAGATAGAGCTTTGGATTGGCGCGCTCCATCATGAGGACGAAGTTGTGGGCGAACTCCTTGAACTCGGGCCACTCGTGCTCGGGCGCGACGGGGACGACGACGTGGATGCCCTTGCCGCCGGTGGATTTGACGAAGGACTCGAGGCCGAGCTGCTTCATGAGGTCGCGGACCTCAATCGCGCTTTGCACCAGGCGATCGTGTGCGAGCTTTTCGTCGGGATCGAGATCGATGATGAGGCGATCGGGTTTCTCGAGCGTCTCGTTTTTCGAACCCCAGGGGTGGACCTCGAGCACGCCCATCTGCGCGAGGCCGACGAGGCCTTCGGCCGTGGAGAGGGTCAGGTACTGCTCGGGGGCGCCTCCGCTTTTGGAGACGATGGGAACGCTGCCGATGCCTTTAGGCACGCCCATGCCGATGTGCTTCTGGAAGAAGCAGGGCTTGCCGCTGCCTTCGGGGCAGCGCACGATGCTGAGCGGCCGATGGGCGATGTGGGGCAGGATGTGATCGGCGACCGCGGCATAGTATTCGGCGAGCTGAAGCTTGGTGATGCCGCTCTGTTCGTCGAGAACCTTGTCCGGGTGGCTGATGGAGACACCGGCGACTTCGGCGCGATCTTTGCGAGAGCCGGAGACGGGGGTTGTGAACTTAGCGGCGGTAGATGCAGGAGGCGTGTGATGCGCAGACTTTGTGGGATGCGATTTTGACTGGGGATTTGCGGCGTGGTCTTCGCGGCGTCCGGCCTTGGGGACGGGACCAGCGGTTTCGCGGACCACCTCTTCCGGCTTCTTATCTTCCCGCAGCCCCAGGAACGCGGCCTGGCGGACAAGATTGTCGCTGGTCCAGGTGGCGAAGCGGACCTCGACCACCGTGGTGGGCTTAACCCAGAGTGCGCCTTTCTTCGCTTCGGCGGGCAGATCTTCGAAGGGTGGCTTCGACTGTCGGAGGGTGTCGAGACGGTCGCGCAGAAGCTCGTGTGTTTTGCGCGTGAAGCCCGTGCCGGTGCGGCCGGCATAGATGAGCTTCTTTCCGTCGTAATACCCGAGCAGCAACGATCCGACGCCGTGACTGCCGTTGGAAAGCTCGGTAAATCCGCCAACTACGAACTCCTGCTGGAGGACGCATTTCGATTTCAGCCACACGCGGGAGCGCTCCGCATGATACGGCGCGCTGGCCAGCTTGGAGACGATGCCCTCGACGCCCATTTCACAGGCCTTGCGAAACATCTCCCGGCCGTGCGCGCGAACGTGGCTGCTGTAGCGGATCGTCTGCTCCGGATCGGCGCCGCGCTCCTGCAGGACGCCTTCCAGGATGGCTTTGCGGCGCTCCAGAGGCAGAGGCCGCAGGTTATGGCCATCGAGATGGAGAAGGTCAAAAGCGAAGTACGTCAGGGGGTGGGGTGCGTTTTCATCGAAGGCGGCCTGCAGGTCGGCAAAGCTGGTGTGTCCTTTTTCATCGAGAACGACCACCTCGCCGTCGATGATGGCAGCGTGGACGGGCAGGGCTGCAGAGGCTTCGGCCACGGCTGGCATGCGATGGGTCCAGTCCAGGCCCTTGCGGGTGAAGAGGCGGGCACGCCGCTTTCCGGCATGCTCGTCGACGTGGATCTGAATGCGATATCCGTCGAGCTTCAGCTCGTGCAGCCAGTCGTCGCCTTCGGGGGGCTCGGCGACGGAGGTGGCCAGCTCCGGAGCGAGGAAGCCGGGCTGCTTTTCTTTGGGCGCGTCGCGCAGCGCAGAGGACCGGTCGGGCGGCGGCACGGGGGGTGCGGATTTTTGTCCTTCAGATTTCGCGGCACTCGCCGACTGCGCCTTCGCGAGGTCTCTGCGGGTGAGACGCGAGCGGTTGGCGGGCGCTTTCTCGGGCTTGTTGGAATTCCAGACGTGGTCTTCGGCGAGTGCAATCTGCTCGATGCTGCGGCCGGTAACGGCGCTGTTGGGCGCTTCCTCGGTGATGGCAGGATCGCTGGCGGTGCGCTCGTACTCGTCGTGCTCCTTGATGAGGAGCCAGTTGTTCTTGCCTTTCTCGCCGAAGCGGTCGCCCTTCATGCGGATGAGCGCCCAATGGCCTTTGAGCTTTTTGCCGTGCAGGATGAATTTGATGTGGCCTTTCGCCAGGCCCTCATCGACGGGGGTGACCGGCTCCCACGTACCCTGGTCCCAGACCATGACGGTGCCGCCGCCGTACTGGCCTTTGGGGATGGTGCCTTCGAAGCCGCCGTACTCGATGGGGTGATCCTCGACTTCAACGGCCAGACGCTTGTCGTTGACGACATAGCTGGGGCCTTTGGTGACCGCCCAGCTTTTCAGCACGCCTCGCCAACCGAGACGGAAGTCATAGTGGAGGCGCGTGGCCGCGTGTTTTTGCACGACAAAGGGGAGGCCTTCGCCCGGTCTCGGCGCTGCGCCGGAGGATCCGCTGGGCTCGGCGGTCATGGCGAAGTCGCGCATGGCCCGATAGCGGTCGAGCTGCTGATCGACGGCATGGGCAGGCGAGGCGGTCCGGGCGCTCTTTGGGGCGCTCTTCTTTGGCGGTTGGGCCGCCTTTCTGCTGGCGGTGCGCTTCGTGGCAGATTTGGCTGAGCTTTTGGGCATCTCTGGACTCGGATTCCAGCCGGCGTTAGAGGGCTGCCCTGGACTTTAGCCCATCTGCACCATGCCGGTCATCTGCAGATCCTGTTCCAGCAGGACGGACTCCCCGGGTTTGTCTTCCCGAAAGCGGACCTGGATGCTGCGGCCGCGGATTGTCTCGGCGAAGGTCTGAGCGGCGGCCTTGCGGCGGAAAGCACGGCGGTACCTGCCGGTGTGATATTCCCCATGGGCGTAGTAGCGGTAGGTGAGAGTGACGAAGGAGCCGTGCTGCGACTTTTTTACGTCGGCGGACTGAACTTCACCGGTGGCGCTGGGCCACATGGCCGCACGGTTCTCCCGCACACGCTGCCACCAGTTGCGGAACAGGACAACGGCCCCGCCGGCGGCCACCGCGATGAGCGAATGGAAGGCGCCGGCAAAGGGTGCGAGGTGGTGGAGGAAGTCCTTCATAGGGTGTGCCTGAAACGGGAACGGTGCGCGAACAGGTTACATCGTCGGGCTGAGCGGGCATCTAAAGAAACAGGCCGTCCGGGGTTTGTAAGCTGACCCTTTGGTGGGATTTTAAGCCGGTAAATTTATGGACTCCGCGCTGGTCAAGGCTTGCCGGGCGGGTATATCGTAAATGGTCGCCGCAGGCTCCGGAGAGGTCTGGAGAGCGGGGACCAGTTAACCCCAGGAGTGGTTTTTTCTATGTCGACAGTGCTGCACCCGGAAGTCGCAACCGAGAAGGATTTTCTCCCGCTGAACGGGACCGATCACGTGGATTTTTACGTGGGCAACGCCCGCCAGGCCGCCTACTTTTACCGGCTGGCCTTCGGCATGAAGCTGGTGGCGTATGCGGGGCCGGAAACCGGCGTTCGCGATCGCGCCTCGTACGTGCTGGAGCAGGGCAAGGTGCGGTTTGTGCTGACAACGCCGCTGCGTCCCGATGGCGAAATCGCGGAGCACGTTCGCGTACATGGTGACGGTGTGCGCGATGTGGCGCTTTGGGTGGACGATGCGCGGCAGGCGTGGAAGGAGACGACGAAGCGCGGAGCGCGCAGCGTGCGCGAGCCTTTTGAGATGAAGGACGCCAACGGCCTGGTGCGGATGGCCTCGATTGCCGCTTATGGCGACACCATTCACACTTTTGTTGAGCGCGGCGAATACAAAGGTCCGTTCCTGCCCGGATATCGCGCCGTGGAGAGCGATCCGCTGGCGCGGCCGACGGGACTGATCCACATCGACCACATGGTGGGCAATGTGGGCTGGAACGAGATGAACCGCTGGGTGGACTTCTATGCCACCACGATGGGGTTCTCGCTGTATCAGCACTTCGACGATAAGGACATTTCGACGGAATACTCGGCGCTGATGTCGAAGGTGATGGCGAACGGCAACGGACGGGTAAAGTTCCCCATCAACGAGCCGGCAGAGGGCCGCAGGAAGTCGCAGATCGAAGAGTATCTGGAGTTCTACCATGGGCCGGGGGTGCAGCATATCGCGCTGGCGACGAACGACATTCTGGCCACGGTGGCGAAGCTGCAGGAGCAGGGCGTGCCGTTTCTGACGGTTCCGCACTCGTACTACACGGAACTGGAAGGGCGGGTGGGGAAGATCGACGAGCCGATCGGGGAGCTGGAGAAGCTCGGCGTGCTGGTGGATCGCGACGATGAAGGCTACATGCTGCAGATCTTCACGAAGCCGGTGGAAGATCGGCCGACGCTCTTTTTCGAGATCATCCAGCGGAAGGGCAGCCGCAGCTTCGGGAAGGGCAACTTCAAGGCGCTGTTCGAAGCCATCGAGCGGGAGCAGGATGCGCGCGGCAATCTGTAACCGGGGCGAAAGGTGCGGAAGCAGCCGGAACTACCGGCTGCGCCGCGTCCTGCTGGTGGAGTGCGCTTCCCAGGCCAGGTGGTAGAGCATCCAGAAGAGGAAGCCCAATCCTACTGAAACCAGAACGCCCAGCGCCAGCAGGGGAAGCTCCCCGAGAGAGACCATGCGAACTCCTCTGGTCTCATTCCAGTGGCGGGGGCGCAAGGGTTGCGAAAAGACGCCATAAAGGTTCCATAAGCGGCCGCACCTAATCGGCGACCATCAGCTCTCCGGGCAGGATGGGCCGGGTGCGCGGCAGGACGCCATAGGCGGCCAGGGTGCCCATGAGCAACAAAACACCGCAATAGACCGCCAGCTTGGCGATGTCGGTCGCATGGTTTTTCGGCAGCGTCTTCCAGAGAAGCAGCAGGACGGACTGCGCGGCTGTGACCGACCACACCGTTCCATAAAAGTATCTGCGCTCCCAGCCCTCGCCCTGCGTCGAACGGCGGACGCGGGGCAGAACGCCAAAAACGCTGAGCAGAATGATGACGATGAGAATCGGGGTGTATCCGGCGGCGTAGATCTGCTTCATCTGCCAGCGGCCGGTGACGACCGCGCCTACCAGTCCGGCCAGATTGAGCAGGGCGAAATTCAGCAGAGCATTCCAGGCGAAGGTATAACAGACGCGGCGATACAGCGGATTGGGGCGATCCTCGGTGAAGCGGAGGATATACGGCGCCGGCTCGGCTCCGGGGAGCTTGCCGAACCGGGCGGCGATGCCGGTACACAGCAAAACCGTTCCCAGCCAGAGCAGATTGTGCACGCTGCCGCCGCGCGCGAAGAGCTCAAAGGTGAGCGGACCTGGAGCGAGAAAGAAGACCCAGATCCAGATAGGCCAGTGCGCGGCCCGATAGCGGCGGGTGTTGCGGGTGCGCATTTTGCGCTGGTGGGCGTATTCAACGCGGACGGGAATGGCCATAGTCGCAGCGATTATAAGGGCTGTTGTTAACGGGCAGCTTCCGACAGGTCGCGCGCAACGGGCACGAAGCGCACGGCGAGGGGCGCGTCCGGGTTTGCCGGAACACTGACCTGTACGTCTTCGAGGGAGCGAACGATGTAGTCAGCGTAACGAAGACTTTCGGCTGAGTGCGAGAAGAGCGTGGCGAGGACCGTGCATCCGGCGGCGTGGCCGGCCTGAGCGCCGGAAGCGGAATCCTCGATGACCAGGCAGTCTTGGGGGGCGAGACCGAGTATTTCGGCCCCCTTCCGGTAGGGCTCGGGATGCGGTTTGCCCTGGGGCACGTCATCGGCAGAAACGATGCGCGCGGGCACGCGGATGTCACCGAGCTGCATCCGGCTGCGGGCGAGGCGCTCCGTCGCCGAGGTGACGACAGTCCAGTACTTCTCGGGAAGGGAATCGAGGATAGGGCGAACGCCGTCGAGCATCGAAACACCCGCCTTGTCCGCCACCTCCATCTCTTCTAGCCACTGCAGCTCTTCCAGATCGTTGAGGTCGGGGCGGAGCTCGCGAACGGTCTCAATGGCACGTCGCCCATGCGCCATGCGGATGGCGAGTTGGGGGTCGATGCCCCGGGCCAGAGCCCATTTTTCCCACGTTCGCTCAACCGAGCCGATGGAACTGACGAGAACACCGTCCATATCGAAGAGAATGCCGCGCGGATGAAGGGTGATCAGCGCTGCGGGGGGAGAAGACTCCATAAGTTCAGGTTAGCAGGCGAATCCCGGCTCGCAACCGGTGAATGCGGGGATGACGAGGCGGGCACCTGGAGGACGGACACGCGCCCGCGGTGTGCCATGATACTGAGGAAAGTTTGAGCCATGGCGGTTCCTGGGGATTGAGAGCCGGGACTGCGGCGGAGTAGACTCGGAATCTCTCCTGACGGCTGCTCGCGACGAGCGGGCCGGACAGTTGGATTTTGTCGCACGTGGGAGAGCGGGCCGCTCCAGGAGTAAGACTCTGCGATCGATCTTTATCAATTACCGGAGAAATGATTCGGAGGGCGAGGCCGGACGGCTGTTCGATGAGCTGTCTGCGCAGTTCAGCCAGGGCAGTGTCTTTATGGATGTGGCGGCGATCGAGCCAGGCAAGGATTTCCGGAAGGCGATTGACCAGAGCGTGGCGTCGTGCAGCGTGCTGCTGGCGATGATCGGGCAGGAATGGCTGGAGACAAAGGACGTGACGGGGCGACGGCGCCTCGAGGATCCGCACGACTTTGTACGGCTGGAGCTGGCTTCGGCGCTGGGGCGGGATATTCCGGTGGTCCCGGTGCTGGTCCGCGGGGCGAAGATGCCGCTGGTGGAGCGGCTGCCGGACGACCTGAAAGATCTGGCATTCCGCAATGCGGTGGAGCTGACCCATGCCCGGTGGAAGTCGGATGTGCAGGTGCTGGTGCGGGCGTTGCGTCCGTATCTGGATGAGCCGGGCGCGTGCGCGGACGGAACAGAACGGCGTGAC
>JBAUZR010000258.1:0-2624 GCA_049585375.1 Acidobacteriaceae bacterium | reverse complement strand
CCCAGAGCCAGGGTCCCGATCACCGTTACCGCAAATCCCGGGCTCCGCTTCATCTGCCGCAACGCGTAGCGCACGTCCTGCAGCAGCCGTTCCAGCCAAACCCAGCCCCACGCCTCGCGCGTCACATCCTTTATCAGTGGACCGTTCCCCATCTCCCGTTCTACCGCTGCCCGCGCGTCGTCTTGCCGCTCGCCCCGTGCCACGCGATCCGCCATCGCCATGCGCCGATGCGCTTCCATCTCCTCGTCCAGCTCGGCCTTCCGCGCGTTCACCCCGAAAATCCGCCGCAACAGGCCCATCGCGTCCCTCCCCAGTCTGTCTTTTTCGCTGTTCTACGCCTCCAGAATCGAAGCGATCGCCGCCACCATCCCACTCCACTTCGCCCGCTCGCTCGCCAGCTGCCGCCGCCCTTCCGCCGTAATGCGGTAGTAGCGCGCCCGCTGGTTCTGCTCCGTCTTCCGCCACTCGGCCGCGATCCATTTGTAGCGTTCCATCCGGTGCAGCGCCGGATAAAGAGAACCCGTCTCCACCTGCAGCACCTCGCTCGAACGGCTGCGCAGCGCCTGGCTGACGCCGTATCCGTGCTGCGGCCCCCACTGCAGCGTCTGCAGAATCAGCATGTCCAGCGTGCCCTGCAGCAGCTCGATTCGGTTTTGATAGGGTTCCTTTTTCATGTTGTAGACAATCTACCTCCCTGCGCTGTAGATCGTCTACTCCCTGAGTGTCGCGCCCTCGGAATTCCGGCCCAAGCCCGTGCGCTATAGTCCGAACTGAATCTTCTCCGAGGACTTCATGAATCGTTCCCGCCGCCGTTTTCTTTTGCAGTCGTCCGCCGGCCTCGTGACGGCCGCCGTCGCCCCCGCCCTCGTCGATCTTGATGCTCAGCAGACTCCCCCCGCACCCGGAACTCCTCCCGCCTTCGGCACCGCGCCGGCCGTCGATCCGGAAGTCTCCGCCGCTACTTTCGCCGAGGCCGAAAAACTGGTTCGCGTCGAGATGACGCCGCACGACCGCGCTGAAGCCGCCTCCAACTGGCGCGAGTCGATGGCCCCCCTCTATGAGCGCCGCACCGGCCCGCGCAAAGTGGATCTCGATCCCGGCCTCCAGCCCTGGTCGCGTATCCTGGCGGCCCAGCCCGGCATCCCTGCGGGACCCGAGCAGGATCGCTTCGTCCGCAGCGCCGCCGAACCGGGACCGCTTCCTGCCTCTGACGAGGACATCGCCTTCTCGCCGGTCACCCGCCTCTCCCGCTGGATCGAGAAGCGGCAGCTCACCTCCGAACGCCTGACGACGATCTATCTGGAGCGCCTGCGCCGCTTTGACCCGAAGCTTCTGTGCGTCATCACCCTCACGCCCGAACTCGCCCTCGAGCAGGCGCGCCGCGCCGACGCCGAGATCGCCTCCGGCCGCTATCGCGGGCCGCTCCACGGCATTCCCTGGGGTGCCAAGGACCTCGTCGACACCGCCGACATCCCCACCACCTGGGGCGCGGAACCCTTCCGCCACCGCGTCCCCGCAAAGAACGCAGCTGTCGTCAATCGTCTCGACCAGGCCGGGGCCGTTCTGGTTGCCAAGCTCAGCCTTGGCGCGCTCGCGCTCAACGATGTCTGGTTCGGCGGCCAGACGAAGAATCCCTGGCTCCTCGAAGAAGGCTCCTCCGGCTCCAGCGCCGGTCCAGGCGCCTCCACGGCGGCAGGACTCGTAGCCTTCGCCATCGGCAGCGAAACCGGCGGCAGCATCGTCGGTCCCAGCATGCGCTGCGGCGTCACCGGCCTGCGCCCCACCTTCGGTCGCGTCGCGCGCACCGGCGCTATGACGCTCTGCTGGTCCCTCGACAAGCTCGGCCCCATGACGCGCTTCGTCGAGGATGCCCTGCTCGTCCTCGAAGCCATCACGGGTCCCGATCCCGGCGACCTCGACAGCGTCCCCAGCCATCTGGACTTCGACGCCACTGCCGATGTGCGCGGCCTGCGCGTCGGCTACTTCCCAAAGTGGATGAACGAGCCTCCGGCCACTGAAGTCGACCGTGCCGCGCTCGAGACGGTTCGCCGGCTCGGCATGACCCCCATCGAGGTCTCCCTTCCCGACTGGCCTTACGACTCGCTTGAGGTCATTCTCTTCGCTGAGTCGGCAGCCGCCTTTGAGGAGATCACACTCAACCATCAGGTCGATTCGCTGCGCATGCAGGTCCCCGATGCCTGGCCGAACACCTTCCGCCAGTCGCGCTTCCTCTCCGCCGTCGATTTCGTGCAGGCCGACCGTTTCCGCCGCAAGGTCGCCGACGCCATGGCCCACATCTTCACCCAGGTCGATCTGCTCCTCGTTCCCTCGCTGCGCGACGAGATGCTCACTTTGACCAACTTCACCGGCCACCCGTCGCTGACCTTCCGCGCCGGCTTCATTGAGGTGTCTGAAGCCCGCAGCGACTGGGCACCCGATCCCGCGCATCCACTCCCGAGGTTTTCGCCGCCGCGCCGCGTCCCGCACGGGGTCACCCTGATCGCTCCGCTCTTCGAAGAGGGACGCCTGGGTGCCGCCGGCATCGCCCTCGAACGCGCCTTCCGCGTCGCAGGGGAAAGACCGCCAGGCTTTTGATCCACTGCCACTTCCGGCAACCTATGCAC
>JBAUZR010000257.1:0-12525 GCA_049585375.1 Acidobacteriaceae bacterium | reverse complement strand
GTTGGTCGTCTCATAGAGGGCGGCCAGCTGGAACTGCGCCTGGACCTTGGGCACGGTCGTGGTCGGGTGCCGGATCAGGTCCTGGAAGAGGTTGACGGCCTGGGAGGTGTTTCCGGTCTGCTCATCGAGGCTGGCCAGCGCCATCGTTGCCAAAGCTTCAAGATTGCTGCCGCCGGAGTGGGTAGCCTTCTCCAGATCGGTCTGCGCCTGGGCGGTTTTGCCGAGGTCCAGAGCCGTCAGGCCGGCAAAGTAGCGGGCCATCTCGCCGGCGCGGAGCCATCCATACTGGTCGGCGGTCTGGCGGAAGAGAGGATAAGCGGCCTGGGCGCGGTCGGCTGCGGTGGCGTAGGTCTTCTGGCCCGGCTCGACGGGCTGGTTGGGCTTCGCCAGCGGCGTCTGATAGATGTCCATGGCCTGGCCGAAGATCTGGTTGGCTGCCGTATCGCGCTGCTGGTAGACGACGACACTGGCCACGATCACTCCGATCACGAGCGCGACAGCGACCGAGAACCAGATGACGTTGGCGCGATGGTCGCCGACCCACTCCAGCCCGGAGGTGGTGGCGTTGACGAATTTATCCTGTTTCAGCGCGTGACGGGTCTGTGTATCCACGAAATTCCCGAGGGTTCCTTTGGGCGGGAAATTGCGATGGCGCGGATAAGGTGCGCACCTTCGCTCAGATAGTTCAGTTTATCACGCGCCGGCGAGGCGTCAGGAGACCCCTGGGCAGAGCTTCAGGCTGCCCGGACGACGTCTTCGATTTCGCCGTTTTCGACCTTTTCCTGGCAGTCGATGCAATAGGGGGTCCAGGGAAGAGCTTCGAGGCGCTTCTCCCCAATGGGCCGGCCGCAGTGCAGGCAATCGCCGAAGGTGCCTTCGCTCAGGCGCTCCAGGGCAAGGCGGACGAGCGAAAGCTGGCTGTGGCCTTCGGTGCCCTGGCTGAAGATCATCTCCTTCTGATAGGAGAAGACGGCCTGGTCAGCGACATCCAGGGTATCTTCGGCGACGGCCTGGCGGCCCTGTTTGACGGCGGTGAGCATGCTGCTCTCCAGCTGCAGCTGCTGTTGACGGAGCCGGTCTTCAAAGCGCCGGACTTTCGGGTTGGACGATGAACGGGTCACGGAGAAGAACTCCTCGGTTAAAAAAGCTGGTCGGCTTACAGACATACATTGGACGCACAAAGTGGTGGAAGTTTTGTTCCCAGGGTGCCTTACGACAGTAATTTTTTTGGGGTGACCCTCCTGGGCGGCTGCAGGAGGTGCCTTTGGTAGGGTGCACCGGAACAAAAGTGCCCCAGCAGCACGAACGAGAATGGAGGTGCCTTCGGGCATCATGCGCCGGAACGAAAAGTGTTCTAGGCTGGAAGAGCTATGTACGAGGATTTCCACGTAACCGATCGGTGGAGCGGGGAAGATCTCCACTGCCGCTGGATTGCGAATATCGTTGCCATCGCCACACGGCATGCCGATGCTGTGGACATTCGTTTCGGCGTAAACGGGCGGCCAGTGTGGATCGCTATGCCCTGTCTGGCGTGGGTAGAACAGAAGAAGCAGACCGGCCACGTGATTACGGATACGCTGGCGGCTCAGGCAGCCGGGCGGTATCTGAAGAAGGCGATGGAGTCCGGCTACGATAATGGCCGGGAGATGTACACGATGACGGTGGAAGAGGTGCTGGACCAGGTGAACGCGGTGCTGCATGAGGCGGGGCACACGCGCAATCTGCCGTATCTGGTGCCTCTGGACGACGCGCAGCCCCAAGTATAGGTTCAGGATCTGGGAGTGGCGGCCCAGGACTGGCGGCCCCGGGCGCCGGCGCGCAGGCGTTCGCGTCGCCTCTGCAGAATAGCGGGGGCATCGGGCTCCGCCATGACCACGGCTTCCATATGGCGGCAGAATCCCGGCTCGGTGAACGAGGAGCGGATGTCCTCAATAAACGGCTGAATTTTGCTGAAGATGGCGAAGATTTCGCCGTGCGCGGTGCGGAACGCGTCCCCGTCGATGGCACCGGTTGTGACCAGTGAAGCGGCCATCTCCCAGTAGCTCACGACCATGCGGAATGAGGGATTGCGGTCACCGCGGGTTTGGGCCTGAAATTCTTCAAAGGTTTCCGGATTGAATTCACGGGTGAACCAGGCGCGGGCCTCGCGCAGGACGGGCTCGCGACGCAGATCGAACAACTGAAGGTTCAACTGGGCGCTCTCAAATGGGGTAGGCATGGATTCCTCGGCATTAGCTGCATTGCATTCTAAGCGACCCGCAGGGCTTTTCTTCTTTGCAACAGCATCTCCGAATGGGACAATAATGGGTTCTTTCTGACCGCAGCGGAGGCATTTCCGAATGGGAACGACTGTCACGCGACAGGACCTGCAACGGCTGACCGAGGGGCTGAATGCCCATCGCAATCTATCGACAGCGCAACTGGTGGAGACCGCCATTGCACGGGGGGAGGGCCGTCTGGCCGCCAATGGAGCTCTGGTGGCGATGACAGGAGCGCGCACCGGGCGCTCGCCGCGGGACAAGTTCACGGTCGAAGACGATCAGACGCGGGAGCGGGTGCACTGGGGCAAGGTGAACCAGCCCTTTCCGCAGGACAAGTTCGACGCGCTGCTGGAGCGGGTGCTGCGGCACATGGCGGAGCGCGATCTGTACGTGATGGACCTGGCGGCGGGTGCGGATCCGAACTACCGGCTTCCCATCCAGATGATCTGCGAATATGCGTGGCATGCGCTGTTTGTGAAGCAGCTCTTTATTCGGCCGGCGCGTGAGGAGCTGGCGCACCATGCGCCGGAGTTTACGGTGATTGCGGCGCCGGAATTCGAAGGGGTCCCGGAGCGGGATGGGGTGCGCTCGGCCACGTTCATCCTGGCGGATTTCACGAAGAAAATTGTGCTGATCGGCGGAACGAAATATGCCGGGGAGATGAAGAAGTCGATCTTCGGTGTCATGAATTACCTGCTGCCAGAGCGCAACGTATTTCCGATGCATTGTTCGGCCAACATTGGAGCGGGCGGCGATACGGCGCTGTTCTTCGGATTGTCGGGAACGGGGAAGACGACGCTGTCGGCGGACCCGGAGCGGCGGCTGATCGGCGACGATGAGCATGGATGGAGCCCGGATGGAGTCTTCAACTTCGAGGGCGGTTGCTATGCCAAGTGCGTGGATCTGACCCTGGAGAAGGAGCCCCAGATCTACAACGCGATTCGGTTCGGCGCGGTGCTGGAGAACGTGGTGCTGGACCCGAAGACGGGGGAGCCGGACTACTCCGACATTCGCTTCACCGAGAACACACGCGCGGCCTATCCCATCGACTTTATTGCGAACGCGGTGATCCCCGGCATTGGCGGGCATCCGAAGAACGTGCTGTTCCTGGCAGCGGATGCCTTTGGTGTGCTGCCGCCCATTGCCCGGCTGACACCGGATCAGGCGATGTATCACTTTCTCTCCGGGTATACGGCCAAACTGGCGGGTACAGAAGCAGGCCTGGGCAGCGAGCCGGTGCCGGAGTTTTCCACTTGCTTCGGATCGCCGTTCCTGCCCCTGGCGCCGCGCGTCTACGCGGAGATGCTGGGTCGGCGGCTCCGCGAACACAGCGCGCAGTGCTGGCTGGTGAATACGGGCTGGACGGGCGGCGCCTTCGGTGTTGGCAAGCGCATGAGCCTGCCGCATACGCGGGCGATGGTGCATGCGGCGCTGGATGGGCGGCTGGCGCAGGCGGAGTTCACGACCGAGCCGGCCTTTGGGCTGAGCATCCCGGCTGCGTGTCCCGGGGTTCCGTCGGAGCTGCTGAATCCGCGCAATGCCTGGGCGGACCAGGCGGCCTACGATGCGCAGGCAAAACTGCTGGCGTCGAAGTTTCAGGAAAACTTCAAAAAGTTCGACGCGCCGGATGCCGTGCGCAAGGCAGGTCCGCGGGGTTAGCCAGCGAACAGTACCGTTGGCGCTTGCTGGCAGGGGGAAACTCTGAGACTTCAGCCGTCCGTAACTTGACTGTTGACAATCGCAGACTTAGAGTCGAAATGGAGGCAGCGCGCGGTTCACCTCTTTTTCGTTTCGCGCTGGTTCCCGGTGAACGGCCATGCAAACTCCGACCCAGCCTTACCCTGCCATCTGGAACTATTTTCCGCTGCTGCTGCAGATTGTCGTGGCCGGCGGTATGACCTGCAGCATGGTCACGATGTCATGGCTGATCGGGCGGCATCGGAACATCCGGGAGAAGCTGGAATCCTATGAGTGCGGCATTCCCGCCGAGGGGGATGCGCGCGGGCGCTTTTCCGTACGTTTTTATATGGTGGCGATGTTGTTCATCCTCTTCGATGTGGAAGCGGTGTTCATGATTCCCTGGGCGGTGATTTACCGCAGGCTCCCGGAACTGGACGGGGTTTCGCGAATGTTCGGTTTCTGGGAGATGGTGGTTTATCTGGGGTTCGTCGTCGTCGGAATTTTCTATGTTTGGAAGAAGGGCATTCTGGACTGGGCCGCCGATAAGGCAGATCTCTAGGAAGCTAAAAATCGGTCAGCTGAAGAAGCGGTCAGCTGAGAACCGGTCAGCGATCAGACAGGTAACGGCAGACAGAGGGTGCGGGAAGGCTGATGGCAGAGGCGTTGTTGACGAAAGACGCGGTATTCGAGAGCCTCGCTCAGAATGTGGCGATTCAGGCGCTGCGCGCGGCGCATCCCGAATCCATTGAAAATGCGAAATTCGATCGCGACGAGCTGACCCTGGTGATCGCGGCGGAGTCGATCCGCGACGCTTGTCGCACGCTGCAGCAGGCCGGTTACAACTTCCTCGAAGACGTAACCTGCGTGGATTGGTTTCCGGCGGAGCCGCGCTTTCAGGTGACCTACCATATCCTGTCGCACAAACTGAAAGAACGAGTCCGGCTGCACGCGATGGTCGCGAGCATCGACCCCTCGGTGGACAGCATCACTCCGGTATGGCCCTCGGCAAACTTCTATGAGCGGGAGGTCTGGGACCTGTTCGGAGTGCGGTTCAACGGGCATCCGGGTCTGCGCCGGATCATGCTGCCGGAAGAGTGGGAAGGGCACCCGCTGCGCAAGGATTATCCCGTGGAGGGCTATCGCTGATGTCGGATACCCCTGAGCGCCATGAGATGCCGGTGATCCCGGGCTTCGTCGAGACGGCGACGCTGGTGCAGCCGCGGCCGGAGGAGGGCTCGAAGGATCGGACCATGGTCCTGAACATGGGGCCGCAGCATCCTTCGACGCATGGTGTCCTGCGCGTGGTGCTGGAGATCGACGGCGAGACCGTCGTGAAGTGCGTGCCGGACATCGGCTATCTGCACACGGGGATTGAGAAAACCTGCGAGGCGAAGTTCTACCAGCAGGTGGTGCCGCTGACGGATCGGATCGACTATCTGTGTCCGATGACCAACAACCTGGCCTATTGCCTGGCGATTGAAAAGCTGCTGCAGCTGGAGATCCCGGAGCGGGCGCAGTGGATGCGGGTGCTGCTGAACGAGCTGACACGGCTGAACTCGCACCTGGTATGGCTGGGCACGCACGCCATGGACATTGGCGCGCTGACGGTCTTTCTTTATACGTTTCGCGAGCGCGAGGAGATTCTGCGGATTTTCGAGCATGTCTCCGGCCAGCGGATGATGACCTCGTACTTCCGCGTGGGCGGCCTTGCTCTGGAGCCGCCGCTGGACTTCTTCGACTCGGTGCAGTCGCTGATCAGGATACTGCCCGAGAAAATCGACGAATACGAGAACCTGCTGACCGGGAATCCTATCTTCATTAATCGCCTGAAAGGCGTCGGCTACCTGAGCCCTGCCGATGCGATTGCTCTGGGGGTCACCGGACCGCCGCTGCGGGCCAGCGGCATCGACTGGGATCTGCGGCGGGACATGCCGTACTCGAGCTATGAAAAGTTCCAGTTCACGGTGCCGATCTCCCACGACGGCGATGTATGGGCGCGGTACCTGGTGCGTCTCAAGGAAATGCGCGAGTCGGTCAGGATTTGCCAGCAGGCGCTGGACGGAATGCCGGAGGGACCGATCAAAGCCGATGCGCCGCACGTGGTTTTGCCGGACCGGGAGAAGATGAAGACGCAGATGGAAGCCCTCATCTATCACTTTAAGATTGTGACGGAAGGCTTTCAGGTTCCTGCGGGTGAGGTTTATCTGGCGGTGGAGTCGCCGCGCGGCGAAATGGGCTACTACGCGGTGAGCGACGGGACTGCGAAGCCGTATCGGGTACACATGCGGAACCCCTCGTTTGCGACTCTGCAGGCATTGGAGACGATGTGCGTGGGGCGCCTCATCGCTGATGTGGTGGCGGTGATCGGGTCCATCGATATTGTGCTGGGAGAGATTGACCGGTGAGCGCAGTGACTGTGGAACCGGCGCTGGCCAGGGAGCTGTGGGTTTCCCTGGTTTCCCTGGTCCGCTCCTATGCGGGCGTGGCGGGACTGCACGGCGGCACCGGAGTCGAGGTTGCGGTCGCCGCAGATTCAGTCACGCTCAATGCCGGCGCCGTTGAATGCGCGATGCGGCTGGTGCCGGAGAGCGGTGCGGTGGCCTGGAGCCTGCGCGACGACGAACGGGAGATGGCGGCGGGGCGATTCGAACTGCGGCCGGATGGAAGGATCGAGCAGGACGGGGCTGAGCAGGAGATGGATTCCGTGGCAATTGATATGGTGGCTCGGGTGCGGGATCGGGCGCGAGCCGACCAGAAGGAACGCCGATGAGCGCCGCAACGATTTTCTCGCCTGAGCTGGCCGCGCGCTTTGACAAGCTGGTGACGCTGTATCCGCTGAAGCGCTCGGCGCTCGTGCCCATGTTGCTGTACGCGCAGGATGAGGTTGGCTATCTCTCCGACGCAGTGGTCGCCGAGGTGGCGGAGCGGGTCAGCGTTTCAGAGCTGGAAGTGCGCAACGTGATCAGCTACTACTCCATGCTGCGCACGAAGCCGGCCGGCAGGTACAACGTGCAGGTGTGCACGAACATCAGCTGCATGCTGCGCGGAGGCAACGAGATTCTCGCGGTCTGCAAAAAGAGGCTGGGAGTCGGGCACAAGGGCGTGACCACAGACGGGCTGTTTTCACTCGAAGAGGTTGAGTGCATTGGGGCGTGCAGCTGGGCGCCGGCTGCGCAGGTGAACTATGAGTTCCATGAGAACCTGACGCCGGAAGCGATGGAGAAACTACTGTCGGAATATCGCAGCCAGGGTTTGGCCGACGATCGGAGCAAGGGGAAATAGATGGCCACACTCACGACCCATCCCGATTGCGTTCCCCTAGTTTCGTACCGGTTCGGCAAGGGCGCGACCTCGATCGACCGCTATCTGGAGCTGGACGGTTACAAGTCGGCCCGCAAGGCCATCGAGCTGGGCCCGGACGGGATCATCGGCGAGATGAAGGCGTCGAACCTGCGCGGGCGCGGAGGAGCGGGCTTCCCTACGGGCCTGAAGTGGTCGTTCGTGCCCAAACAGGCGGCGAAGCCAAAGTACGTTCTGGTGAACGGCGACGAGAGCGAGCCGGGAACCTGCAAGGACCGGCTGATCTTCGAACACGATCCTCACTCGGTGATCGAAGGCGTGATCATTGCGGCGCTGGCGATCCAGGCGAAGATGGGCTTCATCTACCTGCGCGGCGAGTACCGCTACCTGCTGAAGATCATGGAGCGCGCCGTGGAGGAAGCCTACGCGAAGGGCTTCCTGGGGAAGAACGTCTTTGGCAGTGGGTTTGATGTCGATATCGTGACCCAGACTGGCGCCGGGGCCTACGAAGTGGGTGAAGAGTCGGCGCTGATGGAGTCGCTGGAAGGGAAGCGCGGGATACCGCGGATCCGGCCGCCGTTTCCGGCTGTGGTTGGACTCTACGGTGGCCCGACCATCATCAACAACGCCGAGACCATTGCCACTGTGCCGCATATCTTTCGCATCGGCGCGGCGGAGTACGCGAAGATCGGTACCGAGCGCAATGGCGGGACGCGTCTCTTCTGCCTGAGCGGCCACCTGAATAAGCCCGGCGTGTACGAGTTGCCGATGGGCTACAACCTGAAGAAGATGATCTACGAGGTGGGCGGCGGCGTTCTCAACGGGAAGAAGCTGAAAGCCGTGGTCCCGGGCGGATCGTCGACGCCGGTGCTGCTGCCGGAAGAGATCGACATCGGCATGGATTTCGATCAGGTGGGCAAAGCCGGATCGATGCTGGGCTCGGGCGGCGTGGTAGTGCTGGACGAGACCGTCTGCATGGTGGAGTTTGCGCTGCGGACGATGAAGTTTTATGCACATGAGAGTTGCGGCTGGTGTATTCCCTGCCGTGAGGGGACCGACTGGCTGAATAAGTCGCTGACGCGCCTGCATGCCGGCGGCGCAGTCGATAAGGACATCGATAACATCCGCTATCTCGCCGAGAACATGCTGGGGCGAACGTTCTGCCCGCTGGGCGATGCGGCGGCGATGCCGACGATTGCGTTCGTGAAGAAGTTCCGGAAAGAGTTTGAAGAGCACCTGGACGGGCGAGGCTGCCCGTACCATCGCGCTGCCGAGCGGGAGCCGGCGCTGGTCTGAAGGAATTGATGGCTGACGTTACTTTTACTGTCGATGGCAAGAAGCTGACTGCGGCTGCGGGGACGCTGCTGATTGAGGCGTGCCGCGCGCATGGTATCGAGATCCCGGCATTCTGCTACTACCCCGGGCTGTCGCTGCAGGCGGCGTGCCGCATGTGCGTGGTTCGCATTGAGAAGGTGCCCAAGCTGCAGACGGCCTGCACGACGCCGGTGGCTGAGGGCATGGTGGTCACCACCGAAAGTCCTGAGATCGCGCAGGCGCGCAAGGGAACTATCGAGCTGCTGCTCGGGAACCATCCCCTGGACTGCCCGGTGTGCGATGCCGGCGGCGAGTGCGAGCTGCAGGACATGACCTTTAAGTACGGCGCGCACGAATCCAAATTCGTCGAGATCAAGCAGCACCGCGAAGAGCAGCAGTGGTCGCCGGTGGTGTTCTTCGATCGCCCGCGATGCATCCTCTGCTACCGATGTGTCCGCGTGTGCGGCGAGGGCATGGATGTGTGGGCACTGGGCATCCAGAACCGCGGCGCCGGCTCCGTAATTGCGCCCAACAAGCAGGATCATCTGGAGTGCGAAGAGTGCGGCATGTGCATCGACATTTGCCCGGTCGGCGCGCTCACCTCGGGAGCCTATCGCTACAAGACGCGTCCCTGGGAGATGTCCCATGTGGGCACGGTGTGCACGCACTGCGGCGACGGCTGCAAGACGACTCTTGGCGTGCGCCGTGCCAACGACGGCATGGAGATTGTGCGCGGCGACAATCGCGACAAGAGCGGGATCAACGGCGACTTCCTCTGCATCAAGGGCCGTTACGCCTTCGATTTCGCGAATCGCGAAGATCGGCTGACGCGGCCGCTGGTTCGCCAGGCCGATGGCAAGCTGGCTCCGGTGAGCTGGGACGAGGCCATCGACTTTGCCGGAAAGAATCTGCGCGATATTCGCGAGCGGCGGGGCGGGCAGGCGATCGGCGTGATCGGGTCCAACCGGATCACGAATGAAGAAGCCTACCTGCTGCAGAAATTCGCACGCACCGTGCTGGGCACCAACAATATCGATCATCACCGAACCGCCGATTATCCGGCGTTTGCCGCCGCCATGAACGGCAAGGCCGAAGCCTCGCTGCGAGACTTCGGAAGCGCGAAGGCGATTCTGCTCGTGGGCAACGATCCCACCGAGCAGCATCCGGGGCTGGCGTGGCAAATTCGCACCAACGTCCGCCTGAACGGCGCGCGGCTGTATGTGGTGAACCACGAGCTGATCAAGCTGCGTCGCCAGGCGACCGGCTTCCTGAAGATTCGCGAGGGGGATTACGCCGCGGCCATCGCGTATCTGGCCGGAGACGATGAGGCACTGGAAGGGAACGGCGAGGCGGCGAAATTCCGCGAAGCGCTGAGGAAAGAGGAAGCGCTGATCGTTGCCTTCGGGTCGGAGTTTCGCGGGCGCGGAATCGAAGCGCTGGGGCAGCTTGGCTCGGGCTTTGCCGACGCGAAGTTTGCCTGCCTCGGGGACTACGCCAATTCCCGCGGCGCGGCTGACATGGGGCTCTATCCCGACCTGCTGCCCGGCTATGTGCCGGTGACGGCCTCGGCGCGATTCACCGAGGAGTACGCGAATATCCCGGCAGAGCCGGGCCTCGATCTGGTCCGGATGTTCGACGCAGCCGAGCGCAACGAGCTGGCCGCGCTCTATATCGTCGGCGCGAATCCGATCTCGCGGTACGGGATCGATCCATCAGCGCTGCGGAATACCTTTGTCATCGTCCAGGATATGTTTCTGACTGAGACGGCGCAGCTGGCGGATGTCGTTTTTCCAGCCGCGAACCTTTATGAGAAGTCCGGAACCGTCACGAATACGTTTGGCGATGTGCAGCTGGTGAAGAAGGCCGCCGACAGGGCAGGCACGCGGTCGGATTTCGAGCTGACGGTCCGTCTGGCGTCGGCCATGGGCGCCGACATTCAGCGGCTGGTGCCTTTTGCCTCCGGAGGCGTGCGGGCTGATTTCGGGCAGGCGCGCGGCGCACAGTCCGGCGAAGCGGACCGGCATGGGGTGTGGCTGGCGGCCCATGATCTGGAGCCGAAGGTGAGCCCCCTCGATCCGTTTGCCATCTTCGATGAGATTCAGCGGCTGGTGCGCAGGTACGATGTGCCGCGGCTCGATCTGCTGGCCGGCAGCGATCAGCATCTGCGTTCCGGGCTGGTGCAGATTGAAATCGAGCCGGCTCGCAAAGATCTGGTGTGGCCTTCGAACGATTCGCTCTTCACCTCCGGCACGCTCGGGCGGTACAGCCGCACCCTGCACTCGGTTCTGGAAGCGCGCAAGCCCGCGGAAACAGCGGCGGATTAAGAATTCCCTGAAAGGCTTTGGATGGAGACCAGTTTCCTGGCGTTTGTGCTGATCAACATTGTCAAGGTCATCCTTGTTGTGGTGATCCTGCTGATGTCGGTCGCCTATACGGTGTTGCTGGAGCGCAAGTTGGTGGGGCGCATCCAGAACCGCTGGGGACCGAGCCGCGTGGGGCCCTTTGGGCTGCTGCAGCCGCTCGTGGATGGCGCCAAGCTTTTTCTGAAAGAAGACCTGATGCCGCTGGCGGTGGACCGGCCCTTGTACGTACTGGCGCCGATGATCGCACTCACCTGCGCTCTGCTGTCGATCTCCATGGTGCCGTTTGGAGCGGATATTCGCTGGCATGGTGTGCAGCTTTTCCAGGTTTCAGACGTCAGCATCGGGCTGCTGATCATTCTCGGCATCACCTCGGTCGGCGTCTACGGCATCGCCCTCTCGGGCTGGTCGTCGAACAACAAATATTCGCTGCTGGGCGCGTTGCGCGCCAGCGCTCAGGTGATCAGCTACGAGCTGGCGCTGGGCTTGTCACTGGTGGGCGTGGTGATGCGCGCCGGATCGCTGCGGCTGCGCGATATCGTCGGGGTGCAGTCGACCCACGGCCTGCTCTCGTGGAACTTCTTCGGTGGATTTCAGTTTGTCGCTTTCTTCATTTATCTGATGGCGGCCTACGCGGAGACGAACCGCTCACCCTTCGATCTGCCGGAGGCGGAAAGCGAGCTGACCGCGGGCTACCACACCGAATACAGCTCGATGAAGTTCGCCATGTTCTTCATGGCCGAGTACGCGAACATGATCACAGTGGGCTGCGTGGCCACCTTGCTGTTCTTCGGCGGATGGACGAGCCCCTTCGGCAGCTTCCTTTCCGGCAGCGGCCCGGTCTCCACCGCGCTGTTCTCGATTTTCTGGTTTGTCGCAAAGGTTTTCTTCTTTCTTTTTCTCTATATCTGGGTGCGCGGGACGTTGCCGCGCTTCCGCTACGACCAACTCATGGGGTTCGGGTGGAAATTTCTGGTGCCGGTGGCCGTTGCCAATATCGTTGTGACGGCACTCTGGATGGGGCTTTGGCTGCCATCGCACTAATTTAGAATTTTCTGTTCGCCACCTCGTTTCTTTCTGTCGATCTGCAGTCCTGCGAGTGATGTAAAACCCATGCACCTGGCTCTGTTCATCATTTTCGGTGGGTTATGTGTGGCGGGAGCGCTGAATCTCCTGTTGCAGCGCCACCCCATCAACAGTTCCCTGTCGCTCATTGTGGTGATGAGCTCGCTGGCGGTGCTCTATCTGCTGCTGGGTGCGGAGTTCCTGGCCGCCGCGCAGGTGATCGTCTACTCCGGCGCCATCATGGTGCTGTTCACCTTTGTGATCATGCTGCTGAACGCCGGCAAAGAAGAGCGTACCCACGGGAGCAAGCTGGCCTACATTGCGGGCTTTCCCGGCGCGGCGATCCTGCTGGCGCTGCTGGCCTACATCTTTCTGTCGCGGCAGGGGGAGTTTGGGCAGGCGCGCCTCGGCGAGTACGTGGTGAGCACCGGAGCCCTCAGCCAGGTGCTCTTCAAGAATCTGCTGTTGCCGTTTGAAGTCACTTCGGTGCTGATCCTCGTGGCGATCATCGGCGCTGTCGCGTTGGCGAGGAAGGAACACTGATG
>JBAUZR010000256.1:0-7366 GCA_049585375.1 Acidobacteriaceae bacterium | reverse complement strand
CTGTCTGGTGCCGGTGCAGCCGCGGGGGACGCGGACGCCGCTGTTCTTTATTACCGGGTACCAGAATCCGGACGACACTCTGCAGTTTCTGACGCCGTTGATTCAGTATTTCGGCAAGGATCAGCCGGTGTTTGGATTCCGTCCGCGGTGGACGTTTGGGGGCTCCGATTACGAGTCGGTGGAGGAGATGGCGCGGGAGTTCCTGAAGGAGCTGCGGGCAGTGCAGCCGCAGGGACCGTATCGGCTGGCCGGAATGTGCGTGGGAGGGATCGCGGCGCTGGAACTGGCGCGCGAGCTGATGAACCAGGGAGAGCAGATCGAGCTGATGCTGCTGGTGGACACCGATCGGCCGGGTCCGGACACGGCGCGGGCGGCGGAACGGAACTATATTCGGCGGCGGATGCGGCACATCCGCGAGGTACTGGAAACGATTGCGCACTCCGGCAAGCGGGAGAAGGTGAAGATTGTGCGGACGCTGGTGCGCCGCAAGATGGGGTGGGAGGACTCGCCGGAGATTGTGGAGCAGGACCGGTATTACGAGTCGAAGATGCGGTACTGGCGGATGCTGTATGCGCACTGTCCGCAGCGGTATCCGGGACGGCTGGTGCTGATTGTGAATGAGGAGCAGCACCGGACGAATCCGAACCTGGGATGGCCGGGGTATGCGGATGGGGGGCTGGAGATTCTGACCAGTCCGGGGACACACCAGACGATGTTCACCGAACATCGCAGGGCGGTGGCGGAGAGGATTCTGCGGTGCATTGACGAGGCGACCCGGCAGCCGGAGATGCCGGCCGAGGCGGTGCTGTGAGCGGGGTTGAGGCCATCGTGGTGGAGGAGACGCGCCTGGGGCGGGAGGCGACGCCGGCGATTGCGGTGCGCGACGTGACGATGCGGTTTCCGCTGCCGAAGAGGTATCGGGAGTGGGCGCTGCATCCGCTGCGGGCACGGCGGGTGGTGACGGCGCTGGAACATGCGTCGATGGAGATCGAGGCCGGGGACCGGATTGCGGTGATGGGTCCGAACGGAGCGGGGAAGACGACGCTGCTGAAGCTGATCAGCGGACTGCTGTTTCCGACCGAAGGGGAAGTGACGGTGAAGGGGCTGAACACGCTGCACCACAATGCGGCGGCGCGGAAGTCGGTGGGGTTCGTGTTCAACGAGGAGCGGAGTTTTTACTGGCGGCTGACCGGGGTGCAGAACCTGGAGTTTTTTGGGGCGCTGGACAATTTGCGGGGGAAGGAGCTGCATGAGCGCATTCGGGAGCTGATGCGGCTGGTGGGGCTGGAAGGAGCAGGGGATCAGCAGGTGGGTGGTTACAGCTCGGGGATGAAGCAGCGGCTGGCGCTGGCGCGGGTGCTGATTGCCGATCCGGAGGTGCTGATTCTCGATGAGCCGACGCGGGCGCTGGATCCGGTGGCCAGCGAGGAGATGGTGGATCTGATCCTGAAGGATATTCATCGCGGGGCACAGAAGACGCTGCTGATCGCGACGCATCGGCCGGAAGAGGCGGTGCGGCTGTGCAACAAGGTGATGGTGATTGAGGGCGGGCGGATTCGGGGGTTCATGAACCTGGCCCGGCTGAGGGAAGAGGGGACGGCGCTGCTGGATTACTACCGCCGGTGCATTGCGGGAGAGGCGGCATGAGCAACTTTCTCAGCAAGGCGGGGGCGTTTATCCGGAGAGATTTCCGGATCGAGTCGGGGTATCAGGCGGCGTTTTTGATGGGGCTGGTGGAGTTGATCATGCTACTGGTGATCCTGCACTTTGTGGGGCAGCTGATTCCGATGCGAGCTTCGAGCGGGCTGGGGAAGTATGGGCGGGGATATTTTCCGTTTGCGCTGGTGGGGGTGGCGTTCGCGCGGTATTTCGATCTGATGCTGCGGATGTTTTCCGAGTCGATCCGGACGGCGCAGGTGACGGGGTGCCTGGAAGCGATGCTGTCGAGCCAGACGGGCGCGATCACGGTGGTGACGATGTCGTCGTTCTACAGCCTGCTGTCGGGGGCGGTGCAGCTGGTGATGATTCTGGCGGGCGGGGTGCTGCTGTTTGGGGTGAACCTGCGGGCGATGAATATTCCGGCGACGCTGCTGGTGCTGGTATTTTCGATTGCGATTTTCGTAGCGTTCGGAGTGCTGTCGGCGTCGGCGATTGTGTGGCTGAAGAAGGGCGATCCGATTACCTGGATTCTGGGCGGGATGGGCAGCATCCTGGGAGGGGCGTACTTTCCGATCGACGTGATGCCGGGATGGATGCAGAAGATCTCTTATGTGATCCCGATAAGGTATTCGCTGGACGCGCTGCGCTCGACGATGCTGCGGGGCGCGAGCCTGGTGCAGGTGGCGCGGCCGATGGAGACGCTGCTGGCGATGGCGGTGATTCTTTTGCCGGCGAGCGCGGCTTTGTTTACGGCCGCGGTGCGCAAGGGCAGAAAAGAGGGAACCCTGATGCAGTACTAGAGGCGAATCCGGACAACCGGACGAGGGGAGATGAGTCTCCGAACGCCTCGCTGCAGGGTCCCGGTACGGAAGATTAACGGACGCACCGGCTGAAAGGCCGCGGTCTGGTCGCAGAGGATCGCAAACCGGGTGCCTTCCCTCGATGAATACGGGGACAACAGGGCCGGCATTGCCGGAGGCTTCCGCAATTGATTTAGCACCTTCGGGGAACAGACGGAGGGGCGCCGAGAAGAGGAGTCTGGAGTTGGCAGTTGGGTTTGGATCGAGGTCCTGCGTGACAGGTGGCTCGTTGTTTTTGACCGTGCAGCCGAAGCCGGAGGCGGCGGTGCGGCTGTTCTGCTTTCCCCATGGGGGAGGAGGACCGGTGTCGTTTTTCCCGTGGAACGGGCTGCTGGGGCCGGAGATCGAGTGCGTGGGGGTGCAGTATCCGGGACGGGGACAGCGATGGAGCGAACCCGCCTGCCTTTCGCTGGCGGAGCTGGTGGAGGAGATTTTCAGTCGCTGGGGAGAGCTTTCGGAGAAGGCATTTGCTTTTTACGGGCACAGTTTCGGGGGATTGGTGGCTTTTGAGCTGGCGCGAAGGTTGCGCCGCGCGGGAATGGCGAGTCCGCAGTGGTTGTTTGTGGGGGCCAGCCGGGCGCCGCAGCTGGATCTTTTGCATGCGCCGATTCACGAGCTGCCGGACGACGCCTTTCTGGATGCCATGCAGACTCGCTATGGGGGGATTCCGGCGGCCATTCGAGCGGAGCGGGAGATGATGGACCTTTTGCTGGTGCCGATGCGCGCAGATCTGACCGCGTATGAGCGTTACCGCATGGAGGAGGACGCGCCGCTGACGATGCCGGTGACGGCTTTTGCGGGAGCGGAGGATTTTTCCGTTCCGGCGAGCTGCATGGAGGGATGGTCGCTGCAGACAGAGGCCGCGTTTGAACTGATGGTGCTGCCCGGCGGGCACTTCTTCCCGCAGAGCAATTTGAAGTCTGTGACCGATGGCATTCGGAAGAGGCTTCTGCAGCAGAACCGCGGGGGCAATACGCCCGGGGTGCAGGAGTGCTGCACGTGTACAGAGGAAGGGGCTCGGCAGGGATGAAGTCGGCGAAAACAGAGAACGGGAAAGAGCCCATCGCGATTATCGGGATCGGTTGCCGGTATCCGGGGGCTGCCAATGTGCAAGAGCTGTGGCAAAACCTGATGGCAGGCAAAGACTCGATTGGACCGTATCCGGGGGGACGTTTTCCGGGAGTGGATCGCGCGTATGCTTCGGCGGGCAAGCCGGGCTGCGTGGGGACCAACGAGGGTGGATTTCTGCAGGAGATCGACGCATTCGACTCGCAGTTTTTCGAGCTGTCGCCGCGGGAGACGGTCTACGTGGATCCGCAGCACAGGCTTTTGCTGGAAGTGGGTTGGGACGCGCTGGAGGATGCGGGGCTGGTGCGGGCGGATTACGAGGGCTCCCGGACGAGCGTCTTTGTGGGCCTGTGGACCAGCGAATACGAGACGCGCCTTTACGAGTCGGGCAGTGAGCCGGACTTTTATTCAGTAACGGGGTGCGGACGGGCCTCGGCATCGGGACGGGTTTCGTATGCGTTCGGTCTGGAAGGAGCGAGCGTAACGGTGGACAGCGCCTGCTCGTCGTCGCTGGTGGCGGTGCAGCTGGCATGCGAAAGCCTGTGGCGGGAAGAAAGTGAGATGGCTCTGGCAGGAGGAGCCAACCTGATCCTCGGCGGGGAGATTACCGAGCTGTTTACCCGCGCGGGTATGCTGTCGCCGGACGGGCGCTGCAAATTCGGCGATGTGCGGGCCAATGGATTTGTGCGCAGCGATGGGGCGGGCATGGTGGTGCTGAAGCCGCTGTCGCGGGCGCGCGCAGACGGGGATCGCATCTACGCCCTGATTCGGGGAGGGGCCGTTAATAATGATGGGCGGACCAGCGGATTGCTGGTAACTCCGAGCCGGCCGGGGCAGCGGCAGATGCTGGAATCCGCATGGCAGGCGGCGGAGATCGATCCGTCGGGGCTGCGTTATCTCGAGGCGCACGGAACGGGAACTGCGATTGGCGATCCGGTGGAGCTGGGCGCGATTACGGATGCTCTGACGGCGGCGGGGGTGCGCGAGCGGTGCGTGCTGGGGTCGATCAAATCAAACATTGGGCATACCGAGGCAGCTGCGGGCGTGGCCGGCCTGATCAAGACGGCGCTGGTTCTGCACCATCGTATGATTCCGCCGAGTCTGCACTGCGAGACGCTCAACCCAAAAATTGCGTGGGACGAGGCGCCGATCCGCATGGCGAGAGAGGCGGTGGATCTGCGGGATGAGCCGGGCCCGCTGCTGGCCGGAGTGAGCGCATTCGGAATTACGGGGACGAATGCTCATCTGGTGCTGGAGGAAGCGGAAGCTCAGACAGAACGGAAGCCGGAAGCGGAACGCGCGCGGGTGCTGACGATTTCAGCGCAGACGCCGCAGGCCCTGCAGGAGCTTGTGAACGGATACCGGCGTCAGGTGGAGGCGGGCAGCGAATCGCTGGAGGATCTTTGCTACACGGCGACGCTGCGCAGAAATCACCACGAATTTCGGACGGCGCTGGTGGGTTCGAATCGCGCCGAGCTCAGGGAGGCTCTGGAAGCCGCAGTCCACGGAGAAGCCGCGGACGCGGTAGTGACGGGACGGGCTGGGGCGACAGCGCCGCGAGTGGTGTTTGTGGCGCCGGGGCAGGGCTCGCAGTGGCCGGGGATGGCGCGCGAACTGTACGAGCAGGAACCGGCGTTCCGTGCTGCCTTTGACGCATGCGACCGCGCCATTGAAAAGGAAACGGGATGGTCGCTGCGGGAGCGGCTGCTGAGCGATGACGCCGAAGAATTTCTGAAGCAGATCGACGTGATTCAGCCGGCGCTGTTTGCCATGAGTGTGGCGCTGGCGGCGGTGTGGCGGGCGTGGGGCGTGGAGCCGGATGCGGTAGTGGGACACAGCATGGGCGAAGTGGCGGCCGCGCATCTGGCGGGAGTGCTGAGCCTGGAGGACGCGGCGGCGGTGATTTGCCGGAGAAGCCGGCTGATGAAGACGCTGCGGACGGAAGCCGGCGTGGTCGGCGGCATGGCGACGGTGGATTTGTCACTGCAGGAGACGGAGGCGCTGCTGGCGTCGAAGCCGGGCTTGTCAGTCGCGGCGAGCAACGGACCGTCGACCACGGTAATTTCCGGCGATCTGGCGGGGCTGGAAGAACTGCTGCGCGCACTGGAGGCGCGGGAGGTTTACTGCCGGCTGGTGAAGGTGGACGTTGCGTCGCACAGTCCGCAGGTGGATCCAATTCTGGATGCGCTGCGCGAGGAGCTGGCGGAGATCCAGCCGCGCCCGGCGAAGATTCCGATGCTCTCCACGGTGACGGGTGGGTATGCGGAGACGGCGGATCAGCCGGGCACGCGAATGGACGCCGCCTATTGGGTGCGGAATTTGCGGCAATGCGTGCTGCTGGCTCCGGCAGTGCAGCAGCTGGCCGAGGGTGGGCACAGTGTTTTTGTGGAACTGAGCCCGCATCCGATTTTGCTGCCGTCGGTAGAGTCTTCGGCTCGGAAAGCGGTGGGGCAGGTAACGGCGATTGCATCTCTGCGGCGGGAGAAACCGGCGCGAGCGACGATGCTGGCGGGGCTGGCGGCACTCTACACGACCGGGTATCCGGTGGGATGGGAGCGCCTGTTGGACGAGGGCGGACGTTGCGTGCGGCTGCCGCAGTATCCGTTCCAGCGGGAGCGCTGCTGGCCGGAACCGGCGCAGGGCAAGCGCTGGGCCGAGGAGCAGGGCGGCCATCCGCTGCTGGGAATGCGCTTCACTTCGGCGCGCCAGCCGCAGACGGTGGTTTGGGAGAGCCGGATCGGCATTGGGGTGCTTCCATATCTGACCGACCATCGGGTGCTGCGGTCGGCGGTGTTTCCCGCATCGGCGTATGTGGACATGGCGCTCTCGGCGGTACGGGCGCTGCGGCCGGAGGAGAGATTTGCGCTGGTGGATGCGGCGTTTCGCAATGCGGCGTATCTGCCGGAAGAAGGAAGCCGCATCTTCCAGCTGGCGATGACGCCGGAAGGGGCGGAAGGTTTCACATTTGAGGTGCGAAGCCGGGCGGACGAGGACGGCGATGCATGGACACTGCACGCGACGGGAAAGCTGCAGCGGGCGAGCGGGCAGGAGAGGAAGCGAAGCGTCTCAGTGGCCGAGCTGGAGGCGATGTGTCCGGAGATGCGGGACCGCGAGACTCACTACAGCCAGCTGGCGGAGAGCGGCCTGCAGTATGGCCCGGCCTTCCGGCTGGTGGAAGCGGCGCGGACAGGAAATGGACGGAGCGTATGCCGGCTGGGGGGAGTGCGCGACGATCAGGGAACGTCAGTGCTGCACCCGGCGCTGCTGGATGCAGGCTTCCAGAGCATGGCCCACGTGCGTCCGATGGGCGATGGTTTTCACGCGGGAGACACATACCTGCCGGTCTCGATTCAGCGGGTGCAGGTCTATCGCGATGTCCAGAGCGGGGAGCGACTGGTGGCGGCTGCCGAACTGGCGAGCCGCGACGGGAGGACCGGGTCATTCCGGGTGAATCTGCGCCTGCTGAGCGAAGCGGGCGAGGTGATCGCGGAGATCACGGAGATGGAGGCGCAACGGGTCGCGCAGCAGGAGGGCGCGGAACCGCGCTCGTGGCTGTACCCGGTGCGCTGGGTGGCGGAGCCGCCGCTGCGGGAGCCGAGCGGACTTCCACGACTGCGGGAGGAGAGCTGGATTGTCTTCGCCGATGGGTGCGGCGTGGGCGACGCGATCGCCGAGATGCTGACGCTGGGCGGAGGAACGTGCACGCGGGTGCGTCCGGGGAAGGCTTTTACGCAGACCGGAGAGCACGAGTACACGGTGCGGCCGGAGGTGCGCGGGGA
>JBAUZR010000255.1:0-3336 GCA_049585375.1 Acidobacteriaceae bacterium | reverse complement strand
GACAACAAGAAAGCCCGCGCGAGACGGGCTTTTCGGGGGATTTTTTATCCCCTATTTTTAGAATAGCAAGCCTGAGTGGGTTTGCTGCCAGGGTTTTCGGGGTGGATCCTGCCTGTTTTCAGCGGCTTGGATATTGGTAATGCTTGACAATGAAAAGCTGGAGATTCAGTGGCGCGATCTTTCGAGTTTGGTAGCGTACAGTCGCGGAACGAGTGAACCTGGGCCCTGCTAAAAAGGCGGGATCGTAGCTGCCGAGGATCAGGACTGACGGCGCCTAATTGTCTGGGCGAAATTTGTTTGGGTGGTCTTCTGCGCGGATCGCGCGTACGGGGTCTCCCCTGCCGAAACTTCCGGATAGCCGGTAATACGGCAATTTCGCTGCCCGGATCAAGACGTGGGAGCCTACAGGAGCGGGAGCAGAAAATCCACAGTCCACAGGGCAAGGCAAAGAACGATAGCAAACGCGCAAAGTCGCGGGAGGCGATTATCGCTGTACATCTGCCTGTACTTCTCGTGAAGGCAAAATGCATTAGGCCGCCAATCGCTGGGCTTAGGTTCCCACCAAAACAGCGGCCACTGTTGATGGGAGGGACGGCGATCATTGATCTTCCGAATCATTTGCCGTTGCACCAGGACGGCGGCGGCCAGAGACATCAAGCCACACATGAACAGGACGAAATCCGCTGCTTTCGACGTCATGCCGATCCCTTCACACACGTTTCCCCTTCAAGACTCTAAACACATGCAGAAACCTCGATCAATTCCTCGATTGTGGCAGATGGATCGTCAGGCTGGGTGTCAGGACGCGTTGTGAGTGGATGGTCGGCATTACGGAAGTTTCGACGGGCGAAGGTGGAAAAGGCGGTCCCTGGCTCTGCCTACCCCATCGCTCAAGAGACGGGCCCCAAAGCGCGGGGCTCGGGATGACGATTGCAATTGATGCGTGATCGGGGGGACGGGGATCGTTCCGAAGGAGGAAATTATTGCTTCCGGCAGAGGCCTTTCGGGGTCCAGTTATGGATGACGGTGGTTGCGGGTTTTGAGGACTGATGGAGGATGAGCACGATGGCGCGGCGCTGTTCCGAGCCGGTGGCGGTGAGGTGCATGGCCAGTCCCATGGGAACGATGACAGGAGGGCCGCCGGCTCGACCGATCTGGACGCGGCCATCGGAGGACTCGATACAGGTTTCGCCTCCCACGGCGTACCAGGCCTCCGGGCCGGAGTGGACGTGGGCGGGCGCCGTCATGCCGGGCTTGAAGATGGCTTCCATGAGCTGGGCGGAGTATTTTTCTCCGGGAAGGATGGCCAGGGGGCCAATCTCGTCCACGCGATGGCCGTGGGCGGATCTCCACATTTCGCCGGCGATGGTCATGAGCCACACTTTGCCCAGTGACTCGACCACGACGCTCCGCGGCCCCTGGTCCGCACGGGTGGCGTCACGAGTGGGGTACTGGTCGAGATGCCAGAAGACGGGCGACTGGGCGAGCGGACCGAGGGGCTGGTCCGCCAGGATCCAGCAGCCAATCTCCTGGGTTCGCTGACTGACGGGCTTGCAGGGATCGCCCGGAGCGGCAACGCCCTGGGCTGCCAGGCTTGCGCAGGGAAGAAAGAGCAGAGAAAGAAGAATCGGACCGATCCACCGTTCGTTTCGCATCATCGTTCCGGGCCTCGCAGTTCTTTATAGATTTGGGGCACCTATGTCTGCCAACGGCGGGCAGGATGCGGGGCACGGGGATCGCGCCCCGATACACACGGCTACGGCCTGGTGGCGAGGATCAGCGGCGAGGGGCCGGGGGCGGGGAGGGTGCGGACGGTTTTGAAGCCGGTTTCTTCGAGCCAGGCGCCTATTTCCTCAAAGGACCAGGTGTTGCCTTCCTGGGTGTTGACGAGCATGTTGACCGCAAAAAAGAGGCCCTGGACGGGGCCGGTGCGCTCTTTGTTGACGAGGAATTCGGCGATGGCGATGGTGCCTCCGCTGGCCAGGGCGGCGTGGGTCTTCGCCAGGAGCTCGCGGCTGCGGCGCTCGCCTTCGCTGTGGAGGATATGGCCGAGGGTGGCGACGTGGTGGCCGGAGCCGAAGTCGGCGTCGTGGAGATCGCCCTCAACATAGGACCAGCGACCGGCGAGGCCGAAGCGCTCGACGGTCTTTTTGGTGAGGGGAATGACCTCCGGCCAGTCCACGGCGGTGACCTCGATGCGCGGAGAGGACTGGGCCTGGGCGATGCCCCAGACGCCGGAGCCGGCGGCCAGGTCGAGGACGCGGACGGGCGCGCCGCCGGGGCCGTAGTCCATGGCGGCGGCCAGGGCCTGGGCGGAGGGATAGCTCATGGGGAAGATGTCGAGGACGAAGTTGTGGAAGAACTCGCCGCCGGTGGACTCCTGATTGACCGGGGAGACGGGCTTACCGGTGGCGACGACCTCGTTGATGTGGAGCCAGCGAGGGATGAGGTGCTCGCTGCAGTGCTTGATCATGCCGCCCTGGAAGCCGGGTTTGGTGCTGACGAGGAATGCGGCGCTTTCCGGGGTGAGGGCGAAGCGGCCCTGCTCATCTTTGGCAAGGAAATTGAGGCCGACAAGGGCGTCCATGATGGCGGTGAGGCCGCGCGCGGAGGCGCCGGTAGCTTTCTGGACCTCCCAGATGTTGAGGGGGCCGCTGTCGAGGACGTCGAAGACGCGGTTGCGGATGGCGGCTTCGAGGATGAGGGGGGCGGCGTAGCCCCAGGCCATCTGCATGATGCGCTCGGGAGTGACCTGCGCGTGGGTGGGCGTTGCCGTGGAATGAGCCATGGCTGTCTCCTTGGGTCCGGGCGGGGGAACTTCCGGAGATGGGATTTTGAGCACCGATCTGGGGATCGGTTCGGGAACCGCACGAGTGTAGCAGGTGCCGTAGCACGGAGATACCGGCGGCGGGGAGACTCGGCGACAAGCGTGCCCCCCACTGCAACGAAGGTGTTAGACGCCACCCCGGCTAGTTGTAGGTGAGAAGACCCAGTAGTCATTGAAAGTGAGTGACAAAGTTGACGATCATGATTCACGATTCCCGAATTTCACCAGCTCAGGCACAAAAGTGTGAGAGCCTGGTGCCGATCCCCAGGGTACCGTTGAAAGACCGGCGGGCGCCGATTATTGGCACGACAGGGATCGCCGACCGATAGTACCGATTGAAAGAAGGCGGAAGCGCAGATTACGTCCATGGCGCCGCAGGATGCGCCGACCGGATTGCAGCAAACGCGCCCTTCAGAGATCGGGCCCCTTCAACCTCAACGAAGGAAGAGTTTTCGCAATGGCAGACAAAAGCAAAAGTTACGGATTGGCCTGGCTTTTTGCCGGAGTGG
>JBAUZR010000254.1:0-20850 GCA_049585375.1 Acidobacteriaceae bacterium | reverse complement strand
CCACCAGCCGGTTCGAGTTCGAACTGTTATTGGAGCCCACTACCAGGACGAGGTCCGCACTATGCGCCACGTTCTTCACCGCTACCTGGCGGTTCTCCGTCGCATAACAGATGTCCTGGGAATGGGGCCCGACGATCCTGGGAAACTTCATCTTCAGCGCCTGAATGATGTCCCGCGACTCGTCCAGCGAAAGCGTGGTCTGGGTGAGATAAGCCACGTGTTCCGGATCCGGCACTTCGAGCGTCTGGACTTCTTCCACGCTGGAAACCACCTGGGTGACATCCGGCGCCTCGCCCAGCGTGCCTTCAATTTCGTCGTGGTCCCGGTGCCCGATCAGGACCAGGGAATATCCCTGCCGGGCAAACTTCACGGCTTCCACGTGGACCTTTGTCACCAGCGGGCAGGTCGCGTCAATCACCTTGAGCCTGCGTTCCTTCGATTGCTCGCGCACCGCCGGTGAGACGCCGTGCGCGGAGTAGATCACGCGCGCGCCTTCCGGCACCTGGTGGATATCGTCCACAAAGATTGCGCCCTTTTCCGCCAGCTCATTCACCACAAAGCGGTTATGTACGATCTCTTTGCGAACGTAGATCGGAGCGCCAAAAGTCTCAAGCGCAATTCGCACAATATCGATGGCGCGTACGACACCGGCGCAAAAACCGCGGGGCTTGAGCAGCAAAACGCGCTTGCCCGCGCCGGAAGCGCCGGTCTGCGGTCTATCGTTGGCAACGTCTGTTGTGATGGCAGTCACGTCTCCCAGTATATCGTGAATGCCCGGTTACCCTGGTGTCCGGCCCGTGCCATCCCGTGTCGGGGCTGGTTCCCCGGCTGCACCATTCCTGGTGCAGAGAGCTTCCGCTGATTCTTCCCCTTTCGTGTCACTAACTGTGTGGATCTCCATACATCTGCCACCCTCCGACAGGCGTCTAATGAACGACCACTGGGGAAATCAGAATGAAGGTATTGACGGTCGGCGCCGCCGGCCAGTATGCGGGGCTTGTTGTACCGGAGCTGCAGCATCGAGGGGTGACGGTGCGCGCGCTGCTCCGCGACCGCCGTCGCGAAGCTGAGGTGCGCCAGCGAGGCGCCGCCGAAATCGCTATCGGCGATCTCGAGGAACCTGCCAGCCTTCGCAAAGCCGCTGAGGGCGTCGACGGGGTCTTCCACATCAACCCCAGCTTCGCCCCGCACGAAATCGACATGGGGATCGCCATGGTTGACGCCGCCCGTGCCGCCGGAGTTCCGCGCTTTGTCTTCTCCAGCATCATCCATCCGCCTATCCTGGGGCTGCGCAATCACGCCGCCAAGCTTCCCGTCGAAGAAGCTCTCTATGAATCGGGCATGAACTTTACGGTGCTTCAGCCGACTCTGTTCATGCAGACCCTGGAACTGGTCTGGAGCGAGGTCGTCCGCCACCATTGCTACTCGATGCCCTATTCGGTCCACGCCCGCACCTCCTGGGTGGACTATCGCGACGTGGCCGAAGCCGCCGCTCTGGCTTTCACCACCGATCGCCTCGACTATGGCACCTTTGAGCTTTGCGCACCTGGCCAGCCCGATCGCCTGGAGATCGCGGCGCTGATGAGCGAAGCCCTCGGCGCCCCTGTCAAAGCCGCCGCCGTTCCCTTTGAGGACTGGGCCGACACGGCAGGCCTGCGCCCTGGTCCCGTACGCGACGGCCTCCGGCGGATGTACGAGGATTTCGATCGCCAGGGTCTCCCCGGCGGCAATCCCCTGGTTCTTCGCGCCGTGCTTGAACGCGAGCCTCGGACCCTTATCGACTATCTTCGCGACCGCGCGGCCGCACGCGACCGCCTCGCTGCCTAAGGCCTGACGTCGAGGCGGCTCGTTCAGTTTCACCGCATTTGTGACTCCCATCACATCCGGCGCCGGCCCGGTCCTGCCACTCTTTTTTCATGGACATCCGCCAGGCCATGACTCAACTGGACTACGACCGCGCGCCCTTCCTCGCTATCTGGGAAACCACCCAGGCGTGCGATCTTGCCTGCAAGCACTGCCGCGCCTCCGCTCAGCCGCTGGCCCACCCCTGCCAGCTCAGTACCGGCGAGGCCACGAACCTTATCGATCAGATCGCCGACCTGCAGGTCCCGCTCTTCGTCTTTACCGGCGGCGATCCGCTGAAGCGGCCGGACATCTTTCAGCTCATCGAGCACGCGGCGAGGCGAGGCGTCCACGCAGCCCTGACCCCCAGCGCCACGCCCCTGCTCACACGCGACGCCATCTTTCGCATGAAGGATTCCGGTCTCTCGCGTCTGGCCGTCTCCCTCGACGGATCTGTCCCCGAGATTCACGACTCGATCCGCGGCATCCCTGGAACGTGGCAGCGTACCGTCGATGCTATCCAGTTTGCCAACGACGCGGGCCTGCCCATCCAGGTTCATACCGTCGTCAGCCGGCTGAACATTTCCGACCTCGATCGCCTGTCGGTGCTGCTGACGGAGAAACAAATCGTGATGTGGAGCTTCTTCTTCCTGGTCCCCGTCGGGCGCGGACAGCTCGCCGACCTGCTTACCGGTGAGGAATTCGAAGATGTCTTCGCGAAGATGTGGGAGCTGACCAAGCGCGTCCCGTTCGCCATCAAGACCACCGAAGCGATGCACTACCGGCGCTACCTTATCCAGCAGCGCATGAAGGAAGGCCGTCCTACGGTCGGGGTGCACGACGACGCGGGAGCGCGGCCCACAGGACATCATGGCTGGGCGAGCCATCCGGGCACGGGCTCCGAAGACAAGGCCGTCGGCTGGGCGACCAAGCGTGTGAACGATGGACGCGGCTTCGTTTTCATCTCGCACATCGGCAAGGTCTATCCGAGCGGCTTCCTGCCCATCGAAGGCGGCGACCTGCACAACGACAGCCTGGCGCATATCTATCAGGAGTCGCCGATCTTCCTGAAGCTCCGAGACTCCGACCAGCTCCACGGCAAGTGCGGGGCCTGCGAGTTCCGCAACATCTGCGGAGGCTCCCGTGCACGCGCGTACGCCGTCACCGGAGATGTGATGGCCGAGGAGCCGTGCTGCATCTTTCAGCCGCGGGGGTACCATCCGGATCCGAATCAGGCGACTGCCCCGTCGCCTGGATGCGAAGCGCATAATCTGATTCAGTTAGAGGTAGCGCACTCGTAGAGTGGAGAAGCCAGGTACCCCATTCTGTTGCCCGGCGCATTTCCGCTCGATGGGTGGGCCGCTGTCGAACCCGACAGGACTGTTATGACAGCCAGGAAAATCGCCATCCTCGGCGGAGGCATCGCCGGACTCAGCGCTGCGTGGACCCTCGAGAAGGCACGCCGCGCCGGAACTCCGCTTGCCTACTCCCTCTACGAGGCCTCGGGCCGCGTGGGCGGCGTCATTCGCTCCGAGGTCGTCGATGATTGCATGGTCGAGGGGGGGCCCGATTCTTTTCTCTCGGAAAAGACTGCAGCCGCCGCGCTCTGCCGTGAACTCGGCATCGCCGACCAGCTCCTTTCCTCCAACGACGGGGAGCGCAAGACATATATCCTGGTTCGCAACCGGCTTATTCCGCTGCCCGACGGCCTGATGTTCATGGTGCCGACCAAGCTTGTCCCCACCCTGCTCACGCCGCTCTTTTCGTGGAAGACGAAGCTGCACATGGCGCGCGAATTTCTCTTCCCGCCTGCGCCTGCGTCCGAGGACGAATCTGTCGCCGCGATGACCCGCCGCCACTTCGGGCAGGAGACCGTCGATCGGCTCGTTTCGCCGCTGCTCTCCGGTGTTTATGGAGGCAATGCCGATCAGCTCAGCGTTCGCGCCGTGCTGCCTCGCATGGTCACCATGGAGCAGAAGCATCGCAGCCTCTCGCGCGCTATGCTCTCGGCTCGAAGGAATCCGCCTCCGTCTCAGGCATCGGCAGGCGAGCCGCGCCGACCGCGTTCTCTCTTTACTACCCTGCGCGACGGCATGAGCCAGATGACCGACGGTATCGCGGCGCGGCTCGCGCCCGGCTCCGTGCACCTCAGTTCGCCGGTCGAGTCGATCACCCGACAGGGCGACGGCTGGCTTGTTGAAACCGGCTTCGGGCGGGAGCGCTATGACGCGCTCATTCTCGCGCTTCCCGCGTGGACTGCCGGCGGTCTGTTGCGTCCCACGCATAGCGCGCTCGGCGAAGCACTGCAGGGCGTGCCTTACAGCTCGTCGATCACCGTCACCCTCGGCTACCAGCGGGACGAGCTCTGCAACCTGCCGCCTGGCTTCGGCTATCTGGTGCCCATGAGCGAAGGGCGGCGCATGCTGGCGTGCACATTCGTCCACAACAAATTTGCCGGCCGCACACCGGCGGACAAGGGCGTTCTCCGCTGCTTTCTCGGCGGATCGGGCAACGACGCTCTGCTCGACCAGACCGACGCGCAGCTCACCGCGATAGTCGAGCAGGAACTCGCCGAGGTGCTGGGCGTGCACGCGAAGCCCAACTTCGTGCGTATCGCGCGCTGGCGCCAGTCGATGGCGCAATACAGTGTCGGCCACCTCGAGCGCATGCAGCGGGTGCGCGAAGGCGTCGCTTCCCTTCCCGGCCTGGCGCTTGCCGGCAACGCGTATGAGGGTATCGGCGTTCCGGACTGCATTCGCACCGGGCAGCAGGCTGCTGAATCGGTGCTGAAATGCCTGCAGGAAAAAGAAGCCGCTCCCATTTCGGAAGCGGCCTCGTAGGTTTTTCTAATCCCTAAACGCTAATCCCTAATCCCTAGCTTTTCGGCGCACTCGTCATCGGCTTCAAAACATCGTCCAGCCGATCCGGCACGCTGTCCACCCGCTGCAGATGCGGATAACGCAGCCCGTCGTGGTAATCAATCCCGACCACTTTGTAGACCCCGGTGTTCACCACGATCAGGGAAATGGGATTGGTATTGTCCTTTGCGTCCTGAATCGCCTGGTTCAAGAGCTGCGCGTTGTACTGCCGGCCGTTCACCGCAACGATCTGCATGCCCGGGCCGAGCTTCGCTTTGTCCGCCGGCGAGCCCACCAGCACATCTTCGATCTTGCCCTCGCCGCTCACGTTGATCCCGATCGACCACCACGCAACCGCTGAATTGCCCTCCGCAGTCCGCGCCTGCAGCAGCTCGTTTGGCTGATCGTTGAACACCAGCTTGTAGCCGCCATTTTCGATTCCGCCCAGCGGCGCATGGGGCGCCTTGCTGGTCAGGCGCTCCCGCAGGAAGCCTGCCCAGTTATAGGGCACCACCGCGTTCAGCCCATTCACAATGTCACCGAAGGTGTAAGGCACCGCCTTCGGTGGATTGTCTCCACCCACCGCTTCAAAGGCACCCAGGAAATCGTTCAGGCTTTTCTTGTCGTGCGTGAGCTTACGGATGGTCGTGTCCACGTCGAGCCAGACCAGGTCGCCCTCGCCGTAGTAATCCGTGCTGCGACGCCAGTTGTCCCACTGGTCGCTGGTTTCGTAGAGGATCTGGGCCGCCGTCGCCGTATCCTGCAAATCGCGCCAGGTCCGCCCTGGCCGGTAGTCCAGTTCCGCTGCATCCTCGGCCAGGTAATCGCGGTACTGCGCGTCGGTCCACAGGTGCGTGCGAGCCGCCAGGACGTTGCCCATGTAATCGGTGAGGCCTTCGTAGACCCACAGCAGGTTGCCGATCATTGGATCTTCGAAGTTCCCCGTCGTCAGGCCCGCCGGCCGCCGATCCTTCCCGTTCCACGAGTGGGTGAACTCGTGGGGCAGCAGATCCGCCGAGAGCAGCAGCAAATTGTCGTCGACGAACGTCTTCTCCGGCACGCGATCATCGCTGGACTGGTGGTGCTCCAGGCCGAAGTGCGCCACCTGATCGCTCGCCGTCACCAGAAAGTGATAGCTCGTGTAGTGGCGCGATTTGTAGAGCGCACCGGTCTCGCGCACCAGATTGCTGTAGCTGGCGAGGGTCTCCGGCGTCAGCTTCAGATCTTCCGGGCCATCCGCGGCCACGTCAAGATAGTGTTTCGGAGTTACCTCCGGCGCCAGATCCCACTGCCTGAAGTAGCGTCCGCTCAGCAGCGGCGAATCGACGAGCTCTTTCAGGTTGACGGTTTGGAAATGCACTGAGCCGTCGGCCCCGGGCTGCGTGTCCGACTCATTGCCGGGCGCCATGCGGGGCAGCGCCGTAGCGTATTGCCAACCGTTCGGGATTACGACGGACGCCTGGACGTAGATGTCTCCATCATCCTTGTATCCCGCCGGATACAGCACCACCTCGTTCCAGCTGAGCAGCGCCAGATTTGCGCTTGTGGAAGCACCGGCCGAGAAGCCCGTGGGAGGCGCCGTCGCCAGAAAGTCATCCTTCACATCCAGTTCGTGGACGCCCGCGGGCACCGTCACGTGGATGGCGAACATGTTCACGTCGTCGCGCACCCACGGCAACTGCTGGCCGTTCGCTGTGATGAACAGCCCCGCCAGGTTATCGATGGGACCGTCCGGCTCATGCTCGCCCGGAATCCACTTCGCGTAGAGCAGCGTCAGCGGGCCTGGGGAGACGGGAATCGTCATCCGCGCGTCGATCATCTTGCGCGGCGCGTCGGTCAGGTCAGCGGTAATTTTTATGGGATTCGAAGCAGTCTGGGCGTGCAGGGAAAGAGCGGCAGCCATCAGCCCCACAATCGGGGCAAAGCGAAACGACATATTCCTCCTGATGTTGCGGCGCAAAGCCGTGCATTCCGCGATGCGTCGCAATCACTCAGTGTAAACATGGATCGGCGCTCTGGGCGGGCCTGGTCGGTTCGCTCGCCACTTGTGGTCGCGGGATCTTGGCTGCTGTGGGCCTCCCTTCGTTACTGGGCCGCGCCTCTCGCCCGACGTTCTCCGCCTCTGATAAAAAGAATCCACGCACCATGGGCCCCGCAGCGCTCCGGGGCGGAGATCCACCATGAGAGTTCAGATCGCCACCCTCAGCTACGTCGCCAACGTCCTGGCCTTTCTCGTCGCGCTGCCCATCACCGCGGCCACCTGGTACCAGGCCCTGCGCGCCCGCCAGGAGCTCCGCCGCTCTCGGGAAGCCGACATTGACAGCGCGAACTGCCTCGAGTTCCTCACCGCCGACGGCGCCTGCGTCAACCTCGTCCCTCTCGAAACTCTGCGCACGCTGCCTCGTCCCGGCGATATCGTGTTTCTTCCGGGCGACGGCGTACACACCGACGCCCTCCACACCGGCGCCTGGCGGGTTGATCGCGTCGAGCACATCTACACCCGCGTCCAACGCAAGAAGGCGCGCGCGCAGGAAGCTCGGCTGACGCAGGCCATCGCCCACGTCACTTCGCTGCACGCTCCCTCCACGGGCGAAAGCGCTCAGCTCGATCTGGTTTCTTCCTGAGAGAGGACAGACTCACGCCCGTCCAGCGCAACGGTCAGCGCGTCCACCTCTTCTCCCCTGCGAATCCGCCGCAGCCCCGCATGGAATGCGCGGCCACCGGGCGGCTCTTCCCCGCTCCCATCGTCCAGGCTCTTCTCCTCCAGGATCTCCACGATGGCGTGCCGCGCCTCCGGCTGCACGATCGCCTGCAGCCCCAGAAACATCGCACCCATCGCCAGGCCCGATCTCGGCGATACCACCAGTTCCTCCTGCTTTTGGCTTCTCTCGGCGCGCTTCCTGTTCTCGCGGATCAGTGATCGGACCGCCTGCACCACAATCCACACCACAAGCGCATTCACCAGAAGCACGACGATCATCTCCATCCATCCCGGCTCGTCCTTCCGTGGAAACAAAGCAGGGCGCACCGCGGCCGCAGCCCGATGCGCCACTGCTCAAATCTGGAAAGGAATTACTGGAGGGAAACTGGAGGAGGCCGCTGGAACAACCGCGCCCGCAGCAGGATCGGCCGGCCCACGCGCGGCTCAGGAACCTCAGCAGAGCCCAACGACAGCGGCACCAGCACGCTTCCGAAGAGCGCCACGGGCATTAGAACCACTGCCGCCGCGATTGCGACGGTCGCGGTAGCCGGATGCACCGCCATCGCGAGCAGCAGCGCCACGCCAGCCCATGCGGCCAGGGTTCGCCAGCCGAGAAGATGCGTGCGGCCGTTCATGCCTCGAGTGTACGCCGTCGCGCAATCCAGTCCGCATTCGCCCCGGCGGCGAGTCATGGCAAGTCCCAGATACCCTGTCCGCTGTACGTTGTACCCTTGCATTCATGCGAGGATTCTTCCTCACCTTCGAAGGACTGGACGGCTCCGGCAAGTCCACACAGCTACGCAAACTCGCTGCCCATCTCGAATCCCTCGGTCTGCCCGTCACTGTCACGCGCCAGCCCGGCGGCACGCGCATCGGCGACCGCATCCGCGCGCTCATTCTCGATTCCCGTACCGAGCACATTGCTCCCATGGCCGAGCTCGGACTAATGTTCTCCGACCGCGCCCAGGCCATCGCGGAAGTCATCCGCCCCGCCCTGGACACCGGCCGCATCATTCTTTGCGACCGCTTTACCGACTCCACCGAGGCTTACCAAGGCGGTGGCCGTCAGCTCGGCAGCGACGTTGTCCTCCGCATGCACGCCACGATGTGCGGCGGACTGAATCCCGATCTGACGCTCCTGCTCCTCCCCGACTTCGCCCGATCCCTCGCGCGTGCCCGCCGCCGCAATGATCGCACCTCCGCAGCCGGCAAGGACGAAGGCCGCTTCGAAAAAGAGGACGAGGCGTTCTACCGTCGCGTCTACGATCAGTACCGCGTCGTGGCCGACCGCGAGCCGAAGCGCGTCACCGTTATCGACGGCGACCGCTCCATTGACGAGATCCACCAGCAAATCCGGAGCCTCGTCGAAGAGAGACTTCGGACCGCGGGACTGCTGGACTCCGGCGCCGCTGCAACTGTCCGGTAATGGACACTCCATTCCGCAAACGGCCAATCGCACCCAGAAGGCTACGATCCGTATCCGACACAACATGCTTATTTTAAAAGACATAGCCTCGCAGGCGCGAATGGTGCGGGACATGCACCTTCTGTGGCGTGATGGACATCGCTCGCCCCGATATTCGAAAGAAGAAGCTTCGCCGGCAGATCGTCGTGCTGGCTCTGGTCGCCGTCGCTGTTACCGCTGCTGCGTGGGGCGTTATGCGCCTCAAGCCCGCAGTTCCCAGCGTCGATGCCAGCACCATCTGGCCTGAAACCGTCAAACGCGGCGACATGGTCGTGCAGGTTCGCGGCCTTGGCGTGCTGGCGCCTCGCGAGGAGAGCATCGAGCTCATCCCGGCCCAGACCGACGCCACGGTGGTCCGCATTCGCGTTCTGCCGGGAGCGAAGGTCACACCGGACACCATCCTCATGGACCTCACTGACCCCCAACTCCAGCAACAGCTGCTCAATGCGGAGCTGGCGGTCAAACAGTCCGAGGCCGATTACAAGAGCATGCAGGCCACACTCCAGAGCACGCTTATGGACAAGAAGTCCACGGCGGCGCAGATCAATGCTCAATACAGTCAGGCGGAGCTGCAATCGAACACAGACAAGCAGCTGTACTCCCTCGGCGTTATCAGCGGCATTCAGTACAACCAGTCGAAAAACAACGCCGAGCAGCTGACCTCCCAGCATTCGATCAGCGTCGAGCAGCTCGACGTGAATCAGAAGGCGATCCTGGTGCAGCTGGCGTCGGCCCAGACAAAAATCGATCAGGCCAAGGCGCAGCTGGCTCTCTACCAGAGCCAGGAAGACGCTCTTCACGTGAAGGCCGGGATCTCGGGCGTGCTTGCTTCTCTGGCTACCCCGGTGTCTGTCGGACAGCACGTCACTGCCGGTACCTCGGTCGCCGAGGTCATCGATCCTCGCCAGTTGAAGGCGGCTCTGCAGATTGCTGAAACCCAGGCCCACGACATCCAGCTCGGTCAACCCGCTGAAATCGACACGCATAACGGGGTCGTTCCCGGCCATGTGACTCGAATTGATCCCTCCGTATTGAACGGAACGCGTACTGTTGACGTAACTATGGATGGAGCCCTGCCTCCGGGCGCGGTTCCGCAGTTAAGTGTGGACGGCACCATCGACCTCGAGCACCTCCACGATGTGCTGTACGTGGGGCGCCCGGCTTTCGGCAATCCGGACTCCACGATCAGCCTCTTTCGCATCGACCCCAACGGCAAAACGGCCACCCGGGTCCAGGTGAAGGTCGGCAAGGCGTCCGTCACCCAGATTCAGATCCTGAGTGGACTCAACGAGGGCGACCGCGTGATTCTGTCCGACATGTCGCGGTACGATGCTACGGATAAAGTTCGGCTGGAGTAACCAGGCCTCAAAATTTCAATAGTGGGAGAGCAGGATGGAGAACAATCAGGCGTTGATCGAAATCGAAGGCCTCACCAAGGTCTTCTACACCGACGAGATTGAGACGCACGCGCTGTCCGGCGTCCACATGAAGATTGACAAGGGCGAATACGTCGCTATCTCCGGTCCTTCCGGATGCGGCAAGTCAACCCTGTTGTCGATCATTGGATTGCTCGACACGCCCACCGGCGGGAGTTATACCCTCAACAGCCATTCGGTGGAGAATCTGAACTTCTCGCAGAGGTCGCGGATCCGCAACCAGGAGATCGGCTTCATCTTCCAGAGCTTCAATCTCATTGGCGACCTTACCGTGTATGAAAACGTCGAGCTGCCGCTTACTTATCGTTCCGGTATGTCATCGGCCGAGCGCAAGCGGCGCGTGCAGGAGTCGCTCGAGCGCGTCTCCATGGCACATCGCATCCGCCACTATCCTTCGCAGCTCTCCGGCGGTCAGCAGCAGCGCGTCGCCGTGGCTCGCGCTTTGGCTGGATCGCCCTCTATCCTCCTCGCCGACGAGCCGACCGGAAACCTCGACTCGCGCAACGCCGAGGCGGTCATGGAGCTGCTCCAGAACCTCCATCGCGAGGGGGCAACCATCTGTATGGTGACGCACGATCCGCGCTTCGCCCGCCACGCCGACCGCCAGATCCATCTCTTCGACGGCAAGGTTGTCGCAGAGGGCGAGTCGCTCGAACAGGTTCTCGAAGTCAAGTAACAAGACCGGTAGCCTGTCGCCGGTAGCCGGTGGCCTCGGTGCTCTCCGGTCTGCGGGATTGCTTTGCCCATGGAAAGGCTACGAGCTGCACGCTACCGGCTACAGGCTTAAAACTATGATTCAGCTACGCAACGTCGAACGCAGTTACAAGACCGGAGCCGGCCAAACCTGGGTCCTGCGCCGCATCAACCTCGATATCCAGGAAGGCGAGTTCCTCACCATCATGGGCCCCTCGGGCGCGGGCAAATCGTCGCTGCTGAACGTTCTCGCTCTCCTCGATGATCAATGGCTGGGTGAGTACTGGCTCAAGGACGAGGCGGCTCACGCGATGAACCGGCGCCAGCGCGCCGACCTGGCCAAGCGCAAGATCGGGATGGTCTTCCAGAGCTACCACCTGCTCGACGACCTTACCGTCCAGGAAAACATCGACCTCCCGCTCTCGTATAAGGACATGCCCCGCGCCCAGCGCCAGGGCCTGGTGGCCGACACGCTTGACCGCTTCAGCATCGTCGGCAAGAAAGACCTCTTTCCTTCCCAGCTTTCCGGCGGACAACAGCAGCTGGTCGGAGTGGCGCGCGCGGTTATCCACAAGCCCGCGCTGCTTCTTGCCGACGAGCCCACCGGCAACCTCCATTCCAGCCAGGCCAAGGAGATCATGGAGTTGTTTCGCGAACTGAATCAGCAGGGCACCACCATTGTCCAGGTTACGCACTCTGAAACCAACGCCGGCTACGGTTCCCGCGTCATCGAACTGCGGGACGGATGGCTCGTCGCTGACACGGCCAACCCCAATCTCGGCGTGGAGGTCAGCGCATCGTGACTCGCTCGTCCTGCTCTCGGCAGCTTTCGGCTCTCGCTCTTAGTTTGCTCCTCGTGCCCATCGGCTTCGCCCAGCAAACCGCTCCCCAGAACCAGACAACTCCGCCGCCCCCGACGCCGGCGAACATTCCGCAGTCTAATCCGGTCGCGCCCACGCCGGTCACGGTGCCGCCGGAACAGACGCAGACTCTGGCGCAGCAGGCCCAGCAGCAAAAGCAACTCTCCATCGCCCCGCCGACGCCTTTCAGTGTCGCGCTTCCACACTCGCACAATCCGCTCTCGCCGTATCGCCCCAGCACCGTTGCCCCAGTGAATCTCAACAACTCGCCGCGACTGCAGGAACTCATGCGCGACGGCAAGCTTTATATCTCGCTCCAGGATGCGATCGCCCTGGCAATTGAGAACAATCTCGACCTGGCTTCATTCCGTTACAACCTGCCGACTGCGCTCACTGATCTCGCTCGCACCAAAGCAGGCGGCTACTCTCTTGGCGTCAATACCAACGTTGTCAGCCCGCTGGGGGCATCCGGAGCGGCTACGTCGGGTCCAGTTGTCTCATCCGGAGCGGCCGCCGGCCAGGGGGGCCTCGTCCAGTCGACCCTCGGTGAAGGTACCTATGTGAATCCCATTGATCCGGTCTTTACGGTTCAGGGCAAGGTCGACCACACCAAAACCCAGGAATTCAACCCTTTTCTCTACGGCGTCCCGCTGCTTGAGAACAACACAATTGGCTACACCACGCAGTACACCGAATATTTCCCCACTGGTACAGGGATTCAGTGGACCCTCAACGGGCAACGTGTGACCTCCAACAGCCCACTCAACATCGTGGATCCTGAGATTCAGCTTTTCTGGGAGGGCGAAATCACCCAGCCCCTGCTGGCCGGTTTCGGTACCGGCACAAACAAGCGCTGGATTCGTATTGCGAAGAGAAACCTTCAGATCACGAACTATGCCTTTGAGCTGCAGGTCATCACGACGGTGACAGGCGTTGAGGACATCTATTGGGACCTGGTGAACGCATACGAGGACGAGCAGATTAAGGAGCGTTCGCTGGCCTTCGCTAACCAGACCCTCAGCGACGATCAAAAGCAGCTGGAGCTCAAGGCCATTCCGCAGTTGCAGGTCATGACCGACCAGTCTGCGGTGGCCGCCGCCGAAGGCAATCTCACCATCTCGCGAGCGACTCTGCAAGCCGCGGAACTGAACCTAAAGAACGCGCTTACCCGGGCCGACAATCCGACCATCGACGATATGCCCGTGATTCCTCTGGATTTCAAGGGCGCGCCTGATCCCAACGAACCGAGAACCATCGACGATCTGATTGCCGAAGCCGAGAAGAATCGCCCCGACGTCGCCCAGGACCAGATCGAGATGCAGGTGCAGCAGGAGAACCTGAAGGCCGTCAATAACCTGCTCCTGCCGCAGCTCAACGCGTATGGGTTGTTCGCCGGAACCGGGAATGGCGGGCCGCTCAACGCCGCTTGTCTACCGTTCGAAGGGCCCCAGTATTGCTCCTCGACGCTGCCCCCGGACACGCCGGGCGTGCTGAAGGACGCCTTCAACTATTCAGCGCCTGAATACCAGGTCGGCTTCACGCTTAACATCACAATCCGCAACCGCATTCAGAAGGCCGATCAATTCCGTGCCCAGCTGGCTTTCCGGCAAAGCCAGATCGCCTACGAGCAGCAAAAGAAGAACATCCGTTTCGATGTTCGCAACTCCCAGTTTGCCCTGCAACAGGCGGAAGGCCGCATCGAGGCAGCACAAAAGGCCCGCGACCTGGCTCAGCGCACGTTCGAGATCGTCAAGCAGGAGCAGCAGCTCGGCGCCAAATCCAGCGTCGATACGCTCAATGCTGAAAGCGCCCTGGCCGTCGCCGAATCGGCTCTCGACGCCGCCCAGACCAACTTTGAAAAAGACAAGGTCGATATTGATCGCGCTACCGGCACGACCCTGGATCTGACCCACGTCTCGATCGACGATGCTAAATCCGGCGTCGTCACCCACGGGCCATAGACCGCAGGGAGCGGTTCCGGGTACCGGCTACCGGCTTTTGCCTGATCGCTATACGCTATTCGCTATACGCCGCTTTTCCATGTCCACCGCCGCCCAACCCGTCCCGACCGAGACCGCCGCGAGCAAGCTTCCGCCCTGCGTGCTTATCGCCGACGACCAGCCGCACATCCTCGACGCTCTGGAACTGCTGCTCGAGCCCGAAGGCTACCGCATCGAGAAGGCCACCTCGCCGTACATGGTTCTCGACGCGCTCAAGTGCGGCACCTTCGACGCTCTGCTCCTCGACCTGAACTACACCCGCGACACCACCTCGGGCCGCGAGGGTCTCGACCTGCTCTCGGAGATCCGCACCCATGAGGCCCACCTGCCCGTCATCATCATGACCGCGTGGGCCAACGTTGAGCTGGCCGTCGAAGCCATGCGCAGGGGCGCCAACGATTTCATCCAGAAACCCTGGGACAATGCCCGCCTCCTCACGGTCCTGCATACTCAGATCTCGCTGAACAACGCCGTTCGCCGCGCGACTCGCCTCGAAGCCGAGAACCGTCTGCTTCGAGCGCAGAACCTCCCTGAGATGATCGCCACCGCAGCCGCCATGCAGCCCGTCCTTGCTACGATCACCCGCATTGGACCTTCGGACGCCAGCGTGCTCATCACGGGCGAACACGGGACGGGAAAAGAAGTCGTCGCCCAGACTCTGCACGCGCTCTCCTCTCGCGCCTCGCGCTCGCTGGTCGCCGTCAACACCGGAGCGCTGCCCGAAGGGACGTTCGAATCGGAACTGTTCGGCCACGTGAAGGGCGCGTTCACTGATGCGCGCACCGAGCGCATCGGCCGCTTTGAGCTTGCGGAAGGCGGCACGCTTTTCCTCGACGAGATCGCCAACGTCCCGCCGCGCCAGCAGGCCAAGCTCCTCCGCGTACTCGAAACCGGCGAGATGGAGCGCGTCGGCTCCTCGAAAACCCGCCGCGTGAACGTCAGGGTCATCTCGGCAACGAACGCCGACCTTCGCAAGGAAGTTGAGGAGGGCCGTTTCCGGGCCGACCTCCTCTTCCGCCTGAACACCGTGGAGATCCACCTGCCCCCGCTGCGCGAACGCCGCGAGGATATCCCGGCACTGGCCGCCCACTTCCTCGCCCGCTATTCGCAGCGCTACCGCAAGCAGGTCAACGGCATCGATCCTGCCGCCATGGAGCTCATGCTCCACTACGCCTGGCCCGGCAACGTCCGGGAGCTCGACCACACCATCGAACGCGCCGTCCTTATGTCCCGTGAGGACGTCATCGAAGTCTCCGACCTCGGCCTCTCCCCTGCCCGGGTCTCCACCCAGGCCTTAGAAGAGATGTCCCTCGAGTCCGTGGAGAGTATCCTCATCCGCAAAGCCCTCTCGCGCTGCAACGGCAACGTGAGCCAGGCGGCAGAAGCCCTCGGCCTCAGCCGGGGCGCGCTCTACCGGCGGATGGAAAAGTATGGGATCTAGGCTGTATCGACATATAGGAACTGGAACGGCCGGCGTTGGGAGCGAAAGAAGCCCAGTGGAACGCCGACCGAAGCCGTGTCTCAGGGCTGACCGCTCCCAACCCTGCGGGGCGGATCCTTTTTGCCCATTTCTTCGTCGCGCGTCGCTAAAATATGCCCGATATCCGCCATTCCTCGCTCCTCGAACTGAACAAAAATGCCCTCCGTCGCCAGCCGTCTCCCGGCAAAACAGAAAACGCTCCTGCCATCCTGTTCACAAGGCAAATTTCTGTGTCCTCTCGGGCTCTCTGGGGTGAAGACGCCTTGCGGACACCTGCGCCGCGGTGCACCCTGTAGCCTGCACCCTGTAGCCTGAAATGCCGCACTCCCGTCCACGATCGCGCAAGCCCACCCGTCAGAGCGTCTCCTTCGAGGCCCGCCTGCGCATCTTCTGCACCTTCACCGCCCTTGCCGTCATTGGACTCGCGGCCGCGCTCCTCGCCTTTTTGCACGTCTCCACCGGACCTCTGCTGGCTACAGTCGCCATCCTCACGCTTGTCCTGCTCCTCGTCTTCGCCGCCTTCATTGAAGAAGCTGTCCGCCCCCTTCAGACTCTCGCCAACGTCGTCGCCGCTCTCCGGGAAGAGGACTACTCCTTCCGCGCCCGTGGCGCTTCCCGCGACGACGCGCTCGGCCAGCTTTCGCTTGAAATCAACGCCCTGGCCGACACTCTGCAGGCCCAGCGCGTCGCCTCGCTGGAAGCTGTCGCCCTGCTGCGCCGGGTCATCGCCGAAATGGACGCCCCCGTCCTTGCCTTCGATCAGGACGCGCGCCTCCGCCTGCTCAACCCCGCAGCCGAACGCGTCTTCCGCCTCGAGCCCGCCAGGGACCTGGGCAAGACCGCCATGGATCTGAACCTCGCCAGCCTCCTCGGTGAGTCCACAGAGGCCCCCACGGAGACCATCGTTCAGCTGGAAACCGCCACTCCCGGCAGCCGCCCCGGCGCCGAGCAGGCGGCTCGCTGGATGATTCGCCGCGGCAGCTTCCGCCAACGTGGTGTCCCTCACACTCTCGTCGTTCTCTCCGACGTCAGCGCCGCCCTGCGCGAGGAAGAGCGCCTCGCCTGGCGACGGCTTATCCGGGTGATTGGCCACGAAATTTCCAACTCGCTGACGCCCATCAAGTCCATCGCCGGAAGCCTTCGCTCGCGCATTCTGCCGAAAGCCGCCAACGGATCCGAGCCGCCGGCCGGAACAGCGACCGCTCCCATGACAGAGCCATCGGGACGAGTCACATTTTCCACCCAGCGCCCCGCGCAAAGTCCGGCTGAGGCAGCCAGCCAGCCGGCGCCTCTCTCACCTGCGATTGCTGTGCTGCAACGGGACCTTCAACGCGGTCTCTCGGTTATCGAGAACCGCGCCGAGTCCCTCAACCGCTTCGTGCAGGCCTACCGTCAGCTCGCGCAGCTGCCGGCGCCGGTTCTCAAGCGCGTCCCGCTGGTGCCACTCCTCGAGCGCGTTATCAGTCTCGAAATCCGCCTGGATGTCCGGTTGCTGGGGGCACCCGACGTCGATCTCCTCGCCGACCCGGACCAGATCGAGCAGCTGCTCATCAACCTGGTCCGCAACGCCGTCGAAGCCGCCACGATCTGCCTTGACGAAGACCAGGCCCCGACGCACCTGGCAGATTCGGACAGACTCATCCCTGCCGAGAACGTGCTCGTGAGAGAGGGCGAACCTCGTCCGAAGGACCTCGGTTTTCTTTCCGCTCCGGCGGAGGGGTGCACCCCCGAAGTCACCATCCGCGCCGTGGAAGAAGACGACCTCGTCTCGATCGCCATCGACGACAACGGCCCGGGCCTGCGAATCCCGACAACCTATTCGTCCCACTCTACACAACGAAGAAGTCGGGGACCGGGGTCGGCCTTGCACTCGCCCGGCAAATCGTGGAAGCCCATGGCGGCGCCATCGATCTCCGCAACCGCCCCAACACCCAGGGCTGCCATGCCGAGGTCCGTCTTCCCATCGCCGAACGCAACCGCACCTGACAACCCCAGAGCCGTCATCCTGAGCGGAGCGCGACCAGGTCCGGGTGCCCCATTCCGATTCGCACCGTCGCTGAGAGAAGGCGTATGAGGCCGAAAGGCTGCCGGGCGCTCTTAAGGAGCGGCCAGGCGGCACTTGCCCAAAACGGCAACCGGCTGCATTACGAGGGTTGTTTCCGAGGCGAGGCGATGCAATACTCAGCAGCACTGGTTTTCTGCTCCGGCCCCCGGGTCACCGGTACAGACGCGTCAGGCGTCGATTTCCTGAGTCCGGAGAGCTCTTCCATGCATGTCGATCTTGAGCATCCCTCTTTACCGGGAGAATTCCGGTCGGAGGTATGCGTGATAGGCGCGGGTACGGCGGGGATTCTGGTCGCCGCGCGTCTGGCCCGGGCAGGGATCAGCGTGAACCTGCTGGAGGGTGGAGGGCTGTCGCTGGAAGAGCGCAGCCAGGGACTGTACGACATCCAGACGCCGGGGTGTGCGCATGCCGGTGTGCGCGAGGGCCGGTTTCGTACCTTCGGAGGAGCGTCGACCCGCTGGGGAGGCGGTCTTCTGCCATACCCAGAAGATGTGCTCCATCCTCCGTCGCTGTTGCGTCTGCCGAACTGGCCGCTCGCGCTCTCCGAAATCGAGCCCTATTACGAGGAGTTGCAGCAGATCATGGGTGTGGACCTGACACCCTTCTCTGACGAGCTGCTAAAGACCTTCCGAGCCAGAAGCCCCTTTCAGTCGACGGCTGTGCGGCTGAGGTATTGCAAGACCAGCCCATTCAATCGGCGGAATCTGGCTCGCACGCTGGGCAGGGAGTGCCTTGCCCATCCGAGGGTGACAGTCTTCACGCATTGCAACGTTGTTTCGGTGGATCTGGAGAAGAATGGCGGGGCCATCAGGACGGTGAGCTCGGTCAATTATGGCGGGGTTCGGTACCGATTTCACGCGCAGCAGTTCATCCTGAGCACGGGGACGATTGAGGCCTGCCGGCTGCTGCTGGCTTCGAGGGATGTATGCGGGTCGGGTGTCGGCAACGAGAGAGATCAGGTTGGGAGATATTTTCACGATAACGTAGGGCTCCATGCAGCCGAGGTCGGTCCGGAAGACCGGCAACGCATGATCCGGGCGTTTGCTCCTTATATGCGCGGACCCACACTGTACAAGGCACGCCTGGAAGCCGCCGAACAGACGCGGGTCGAGCGGGGCTGGCTTTCCGTCGGCGCGGAGTTCCCGATCGAAGAACCGGAGGGTTCGGACGAGGATCGGGTGCTCGTCCTCTTAAGGGCATTGCAGCGGGGCGAGATGCATCGGATCGTGCACGACGAACTCAGGCACCTGCCGCTCACAGCGGTTCAGATCGGGCGCATGCTGATCGCAGCCAAGGTAAAACGCCGCCGCTACATATCGAATCGCGCGCGGATGATGCTCCATGTGGACGTTGAACAGAGGCCCGACCCGGAGAGCCGGGTGCGGCTGGCGCCGGAGCGGGACGCCGTGGGGATGCCGAGGGCTGTACTGGACTGGAAGATCTCCGCGGAGGAGCGCGAGACGCTGCAATGCTTCGCTCTGGAACTGAAAAAGATTTTTCAGGAACAGGGACTCGCCAACCTGAAGCTCAAATGGGAGTCGTCCAGCGACGCTGGTCTGATCCACCGGCGGGACGATTCGTTTCATATGATGGGCGGATTGCGCATGGGAACGGATCCATCGTCCAGCGTCGTCGACCGATCTTTGCTGGTGCATGGTGTTCGTAACCTGCGGGTGCTGAGCTGCGCGGTATTCCCGACGGGCGGAAGCTCGAATCCAACCTTCACCATGCTCGCGCTGGGACTGCGGCTGGCTGATCAGGTCGCGCAGACTGGCGGCGGCTGTTTGACGGCAAGCGGAATGGAACGGGTTTGAAAATCCGGAGAGGCAGCGGACCCGTTTGGTGCTTGCAGACTGCAGGTAAAACGGGAGTATGCTGTGTGTATTGACCGAGCGGTTAAGCTCCCCTTCCAGGACCGTACAGACCGCCTGCGGACAAGCGCAAAATTAAAATGGACGCCATTGCATCCGGCTCCGGGCGTGGGCCCTGGTGCGGTGACGTCTGCTGCCGGGAAGACAGGGGCTTATCGAGAATCGGGAGGTAAGCGAATATGGCAACCATAGAGGCCGGCATTCTGCGGAGCAGCGGCGTCGAGGTCGTAGGCGATATTCCCTGGGGCTCTCACTTTTGCCTCTTTTATGACACGAAGGCGGATCTGCTGGAAACCCTGGTCACCTATTTCTGGGCCGGACTGCAATGCCACGAATTCTGCTTATGGGTGGTGGCCCCGCCCGTAACCAGGGACGACGCGCTGCACGCGCTGCGGCAGGCTTATCCGGGCTCGGATCGTTACCTCCAGGACGGCAGCCTCGAGATCGTATCCGCTCGTGACGTGTATCTGCCGGATGGCACGTTCAACATGGAGAGAACGCTTGCCGGCTGGCTTGTGGCGCTGCGGCGCGCTGCCTCCCAAGGGTACGTCGGGGTGAGGCTGGCCGCCGACACGGCCTGGCTCGAAGGCAAAGACTGGAAGGATTTCTGCGAGTACGAAGAGGCGGTGAACGGGGCCATCGCGAATGAGCGTTTCGCTGCCCTGTGTACCTACCCGCTGGCGGCATGCGGAGCGGGAGAGATCCTCGACGTGGTACGCACGCATCAGTTTGCGGTGACCCGGCGGCGTGGAAACTGGGACATCATCGAGACGGCGGGCCACAAGATGGCGAAGGCCGAGATCCGGCGCCTGAACGAGGAACTGGAACAGCGCGTCATCGAGCGGACGAGCCAGCTGGCAACAGTCAATGAAGAACTGACCCGGGAAATCGCGGACCGTCAACGCGCCGAAGGCGCGCTGCGGCGGACGGAAGAGTATTTGGTCGATGCGCAGAGGATGGCCTCCAGCGGCAGCTGGGCATGGGAGGTCAGGACGCGGGAGGTCCTTCACTGGTCTGAAGAATGTTTTCGCTTATATGGGTTCGATCGAAAGCTCGGGATACCTTCGTGGGAACAATGGAGCGAGCGCATTCATCCGGACGATCGAGCCAGAAGGCAGGAAGGGATCGCGGAAGCGATTCGTCAGAAAACCGATTACGAGCTGGATTATCGAATTGTTCTTCCCGACCAGACGACGCGGCATGTGCATACGGTTGCCCATCCTGTTCTCAGCGCCAGCGGAGACCTGATTGAGTTTGTGGGGACGGTGATGGACGTGACCGAACGGAAGCGAGCCGATGAAGAGCGGGAAAGGCTGCTCCAGCTGCAGGCCGACCTTGCGCACGTGAACCGCATGAGCACTCTCGGTGAACTGGCCGCATCGCTGTCGCATGAGCTGAAGCAGCCTATCGCCGCCTCGATCACCAACGCCAGGGTGTGCATGCGATGGCTCAGTCGGGATGAGCCGCAAGTGCAGAGGGCGTGCGAAGCGGCGACGAGGATCGTGGAGGACGGCCACCGCGCGGCCGGAATCATCGAGCATTTGCGGTCGTTTTATAAGAAGGGCGCTCCGCCGGAACG
>JBAUZR010000253.1:0-6538 GCA_049585375.1 Acidobacteriaceae bacterium | reverse complement strand
CAGCTCTTCGAGAATCATGCGCAGCCCGCGCGCCCCCACCTTGCGCAGCAGCGCTTCCTGGGCCACGGCGCGAGTGGCGTCGTCGGTAAAGCTGAGCTTCACCCCTTCGTAGTCGAAGAGCTTCTGGTACTGCTTCAGGATCGCATTCCGCGGCTTGGTCAGAATTTCCACCAGCGCCGCTTCGTCCAGCTCGTCCAGGATTCCCATCACCGGCAGCCGGCCCACGAACTCCGGAATCAGCCCGAACTTGATCAGATCCTGCGGCTCCGCCTGGCGCAGCAGCTCGCTGTCGCGCTGCGCGCGAATCAGCCCGGCGCCCGGCTCCAGTTCCTTCTCGGAGAGAGCCTTGAAGCCCAAAGCCTTCTTGCCCACACGCCTTCCCACGACGCGCTCGAGTCCAACAAATGCTCCGCCGCAAATGAACAGAATGTTGGTCGTGTCCACCGGCGTGAATTCCTGGTGCGGATGCTTGCGCCCGCCCTGCGGCGGCACATTGGCCACCGTCCCTTCCAGAATCTTCAGCAGCGCCTGCTGCACGCCTTCGCCCGAAACGTCGCGAGTGATCGACGGATTCTCGTCCTTGCGTCCGATCTTGTCGATCTCGTCGATGTAGATGATGCCGGTCTGCGCCCGCGCCACATCGCCGTCGGCCGCCTGCAGCAGCTTCAGGATGATGTTCTCAACGTCCTCACCCACATACCCGGCCTCCGTCAGCGTCGTCGCATCGACAATCGCAAAAGGCACGTCGAGCATCTTGGCCAGGGTGTGCGCCAGCAAGGTCTTGCCGCTGCCCGTCGGCCCCACCAGCAGAATGTTCGACTTCGACAGCTCCACATCCGTGCCCCGCGTGCGGTTCATCTGCACGCGCTTGTAGTGGTTGTAGACAGCGACTGCCAGCTTCTTCTTGGTTTGCTCCTGCCCGATCACATACTCGTCCAGGAATGCCTTCACTTCCAGCGGCTTGGGCAGATGGGTGGGCGCTGCTCCGGTCTGCGCTTCGGTCCGGTCGTCCTCCAGAATCGAATTGCAGACAGCCACGCACTCGTCGCAGATGTACGCGCGAGGATAGTCGCTTGGGGATGAAATCAACTTGGCGACGGCATCCTGCGATTTGTGGCAGAACGAACAGCGAAGTGCCTCATCCGATCCCGTACGCGTTTTCATCTCCGGCAAACTCCTTAACTGCTCAGCGAGGCCCTGGGGGAGTCCCTACTGGTTAGGTCCGCGGGCGATCGATGATCTCATCGATAATCCCGTACTCTTTCGCCTGCGGCGCGTTCATGATGAAGTCCCGTTCCACGTCTCTTTCGATCTTGTCGAGATTCTGGCCGGTATGCTTCGCCATAAGCTTGTTGGTGATCTCGCGTATGCGGATGATCTCGCGCGCGTGAATGTCGATGTCGGTCGCCTGTCCGGCCAACCCGCCCATCGATGGCTGATGGATCAGGACCCGCGAATTGGGCAGGCCGAATCGCTTTCCCTTCGTGCCTGCCATCAGCAGAAACGCTCCCATGCTGGCCGCCTGGCCGATGCACAGCGTCTGCACATCGTTCTTGATGTACTGCATGGTGTCATAGATCGCCAGGCCCGCCGTGATCGAACCGCCCGGAGAATTGACGTACAGCTGAATGTCCTTTTCCGGGTCCTCGGCGGTGAGAAACAGTAACTGGGCAATCACCAGGTTCGCAATCTGATCGTCGATCGGCGTCCCGAGAAAGATAATGTTGTCGCGCAGCAGACGCGAATAAATGTCGTACGCCCGCTCCCCGCGGCTCGTCTGCTCGATGACCATCGGAACTAAAGCCATACTTCTCTCTACTCTCTGTTCTGCGGCATTGCCGCCGCATCGTCAGTGACACGCATCACCCTCGCATCTGCGAGGTACTTCAGGACAAGCGTTCAACCAGCAGATTTCCCGTCTTTTCCCTTCTCAATTGTTCCCGGATTCTAGCCAGACCGCCTTCACGGGTCAAACGATCACGCAGGTTCTCGATAGGTTCGCGTGTTTGCAAAGAGATAATCTGCAGTTCCCTCTCTGTCTCCTCGTCGCTGACCTGGATATTTTCCACATCGGCAATCCGATCCAGCACCAGAGCCCCCTTCACTTCACTCGCCGCGGACTCCCGCTGCGCCTCGCGCAGCCTGTCGAAATCCAGCTTCCGCATATCTTCGGTCCGCATGCCCTGCGCCGCCAGCGCACGCAATCCGCGCTCCAGCCGCGTATCCACCTGGCTCTGCACCATTGATTCCGGTACCGGCAGCGCAAACTTCGTGACCAGCGCGTCTACCAGTCGATTACGCGTGTCTGTCAGAACTCTGTGTTTCTTATCAGATGCGAGGTGATCCCTGAGCTGTTTCTCGAAGTCTTCAAGGTTCTCGTACTTCCCCATCTCCTTCGCGAACGCGTCATTCAGCTCGGGCTTCACCTTTTTCTGAATGCCCCGGACCTCCACTGCGTACGCGACCGTTTTACCCGCAAGCCGCTTCTGTCCGAAATCCCCCGGATAGGTTACCTCGAACTTCAGCTCCTGCCCCGGCTTCGTCCCGCGCAACGCGTCCGTAAACGCCTGCACCGTGTCCGGGCCTCCAATCTCCACGGAAACATCCTGCCCTTCGATGGGTTGCGGAGTTTGATTCTCCCCCTCCGCACTCACGCCCTCCAGAGCACCGGTGAAGCTGATCTGTGCCCAGTCGCCGTTCATCAAACCGCGATCTTCGGTAACCGGTTCCATCGTAGAACGCGCGTCGCGAATGCGCTCCAGTTCCGCCTGGTACTCGGCTTCGGTCAGTTCCGTGTCCGGCTTCTCCACGCGCACATCCTGGTAGCCTTCCACTGAGAATTCCGGCACCACTTCAAACACCGCTTTGAACCGAAGCGGCTGGCCTTCTTCCAGATTCAGGTCCGTCACCTGGGGCTGCGAAACCGGCCGCAGGCCCTTCTGCGCAATCGCCTCGCGGAAGTGCGGCGGCACGACCGCTTCCACCACCTCTTCGCGAATCGCCCCCGCAAAGCGGGAGCGCAGCACACTCTCCGGCACCTTTCCCGGCCGAAAGCCGGGAATCCGCGCCATTTTCTGATAGCGCTTCGTTACCTCACGGAAGCTCTTCGTCACGGCTTCTGCGGGCACTTCGATCTCCACTTCCCGCGTGCATGCAGGGTTCAGCGTCGGCTGCGCGTGCTGGTGCGCGCCGCCCGCTTCCGCGGACCCCGCCCCGGGATCGCCCGGACTCAGATTTTGCTCCGGAGTTTCGTTTTCAGCCGCCACAGCGGCACCGCTTTCTGTCGTCTCTTCCGATGTCAAGGTTTGTGCCCTTCCCGGGCCGGTTTCCCGCTCGGTCCTCGCAGCCTCTCACGGCTTCGGGCCGCAGGGGGAAGCGGCATGATCTGGTTCGACCTGATTTTCCCCGCCTCGTCTCCGAGGCCGCAGGGCAGGTCGTAGCGTTGTCTCTCCTCTATGGTACGGACGCGCGCCACTCCAGGCAAACCGCAGGCCGTGCAAAACGCGCCGCTGGTACCCTGACCCCATGAGCATCCGCACTCTTTCCTCCCGCGAGATCTACCGCAACCCCTGGCTGCGCCTGCGCGAAGACGCCATCGAGCGCAGTAACGGCACCCATGGTCTTTACGGAGTGGTCGAGAAGGATGATTGCGCGATCATCATCCCCATCGAAGGCGAAACCATCTATCTCGTCGAGCAGTTCCGCTACACCATACAGCAGCGCAGCGTGGAATTGCCCCAGGGCGGATGGGAGACCGCCGACGTCGATCCCGAGGAACTGGCCCGCGGCGAGCTGCGCGAAGAAACCGGCCTGGTCGCGCAAAGTATGACCCGTCTCGGCTCCCTGTGGATCGCCTACGGCTTCGCCCGCCAGAAGCAGCATGTCTATCTGGCGACCGGCTTCACGCCCTCCGGCGCCGACCCGGACCCGGAGGAACACGACCTCGTCCTGCGTACGGCCTCCATCGGCGAGTTTGAGCAGATGCTCCTCGACGGCACCATTCAGGACGCCAGCACCATCGCCGCGTGGGGTCTGTACCTGCTTTGGAAGAAGCGCGACCAGCCCTGAATCGCTCCATCCCGCGCACAAGCAAAAGCGGCCAGCCCAACTTCCGCTGACCGCTCCTTCGCCAACTGCTTTTTTAGCTGTCCGCCTTTGAGCAGACGTTCTTCAGCAGCACTCAGAAATTGAACGCCGCCTCCAGGAACAGCGTCCGGTTCCCCGACGTTGGCCCGTGGAAGAATCCGCCGGCAATCGTCTGCGAGGTGCCAAAGTTGGGGTTTAACTCCAGGGCGCCAGTTGTCTGGTCCGTATACGGGCTCATCGCGCCGCTCGGTGTTCCCAGGTTGACGTGGTTCAGAATATTGGTGCCCCATGCCGAGAAAGTCATGCTGTACCTGCGCGCGACCTCCTGGTCCATGCGTCCCGGACCGCCGCGATTGCCGCTGAGGCCGCCGCCGCCCAGTCCCCGAGGTCCGCCATGGAATCCGCCCCCGCCATCGGCTCCGCGTTCGCCTTCACGCAGCTTCGGTCCCACGCCGACCACCTTGCTCAGCCGCATATTCAGGCTCACGTTCGACGGCCCCGTCCCCAGGCCATAAGGGATGATCTTCTCCCCAACCGCCGATGGTTCAAGCGTTGATCCGCTCCCCGACTGCGCTCCATATCCATACGGCAGCGCATTCAGACAGCCGTATGGCGTTGTGAAGGCCCCCGGCTCACTGCAGCTGCTCGCAAACGTGGGCCGCGCATTGAACTGGTTATTGCCGGTCAGCTCGCTGCCGGTCGTAATGTCATACGGAGTTCCGGAATTCGCCATGACCATCGGCGAAGCCGAGATTTTCCACGGCAGCATGAAGTTTCCGAACAATATGAAGCGATTCGCTACGTCGAAGCTCGTGCGTCCGTAATCGAGACCCGGATCGCTGGACACCGACGGAACCGAGCCGATTCCGCTCGTGTCACCCTGGGCGTTGCTGTAGGTGTAGTTCGTAAAGAAGCTGAACTTCCGGTAGTTCGCGCGGAAGGTCACCATCACCTGGTGCTCTTTGTAAAAACCGCCCGACTGATATTGCAGATTGTTCGTCGGCGGAGCATTCACAATCGTCGTTGGATAGATTCCCGCCTGCGCGTCCGCCAGGGGAAACTCCGACGCCGCGCTCAGGTTGTCCGTAAAGAACTGGTGGATGCCCTGTGAGAAAACATACGTCACGTTGCCGGTCATGGTTTTCGTCAGCTGCCGGTCAACGCCAACGGCCGCTTCCATGTCGTTGGCCGCTTTGAAATTCGGTGCGATCGTATAGCGTGTCGGAGCGTTGATTCCCGTTCCGATAGCGCCCGAATTCGGCGTCAGCACCACCGGCTGGTTGGGATTGAAAACGATATTCGTGCTCTGGATGAACTGCTGCTGGTTCACGCCGTTCTCGTGAATGGCCTGAATGATGTACGGTTCGCTTGCTCCGAATCCATTGGGCACTGTGAACCGCTGATAAAACCAGCCGTAGCCGGCGCGCACCACCGTCTTTGCGGGTTTGTTGGTGGCTCCGTGGCCCAGTGCATAAGCCACCGCCACTCGCGGCGCCCAATCGTCTTTATCGCTGATCCGGTTTTGCGACTCCCAGCGAACTCCATAGCTGAAGGTGAGCCGCGGATTTACCTTCCAGTCGTCCTGATAGAAGAGCGCCGCATCGAACAGCGTCGCGCGCGCCACGGGATTAGCGATGGCCGTGTAGCTGTAGCGGATTGGCTGGCAGCTCGCCGCCGGTGGATTATCCAGACACCCGACAAAATTGGACAGGTTGCTGAAGCTGTACGAGCCGTTGCTGCCCGCTGTCGTGAAATTCGTATCCTGGTACGCCCGCAGTCGCGCTCCGAAGTTCAGCGAGTGTGCTCCGAACGCGCCCGAAAGGTAGTCCTGCAACTCGTAATTGTTTTCGTGGTCGTCGTCCGTCTGGCCGCTGTTGCCGCCGCCCGTAAACGCCTGCTGCATCGAATAAGATGGCGCGGAGCTAATCGACGCGCTGTGGTCGCGCAGCCGGCGGTACTGGAAGCGAATATCATCCACCAGATTCTTGCTCAGCACCAGACTGTCCGAGGCCTGCAGCGCGTTCTCCTGGTCGTCCTCATTCGTCGCCTGCGAGGGCAGCACATACGCGCTGTCGTTCAGAGAGTTCGTGCTGGCCGAACGGTTATATTCCCAGCGCACCGTCAGCGTATTTGCTTTGCCCAGCTGGATATCCAGCCGCGGGCTCAGCGAAAGGCGCGACCCTGGATAGCTGTACGCCTCGTTCAGATACGGCGGATTCAGATTCCCGTCGCTGACGACCGTGGGATCGAAGGCCTTCAGCACGTTGACGTTATCCTCATTGCGCGCGAAGACGCTCACAAAGTACGAAGAGATCTTCGTAATCGGCCCACCCACGTTCGCATGCAGGAAATAGGAATAGTAGTTTGGTTCCGTCGCTCCCTGCAGCAGTGGATTCTCCGAATTGAAGACCGAGTCGTTCCCCGCAATTTGAAATTGTCCGTGGATCTTGTC
>JBAUZR010000252.1:0-4682 GCA_049585375.1 Acidobacteriaceae bacterium | reverse complement strand
GGACTTGACGTCGGGATTCCACCCTTTGTCGCACACCTCGGCGTGGACGTCGTCGCGCGCCGCCCGCCATTTTTCGACGGGGCCCTCGAAACCGTGCGTCTCGACGGCGCGTACGGCCCGGTCGAACGCCACCCACGCCATCATTTTCGAATAGGTGAACTGCTCCGGGCCGCCGCGCGTTTCCCAGATGCCCTCATCGGGCTCTTGCCAGATCGTCTCCAGGTGATCGAGCAGCAGCGTCAACACCCGGAAATCCTGCTCCGTGTGCTGCCCCAGGCCGTGCAGGGCGTGGAAAAACGTGTCCAGCATCTCCCCATAGATATCCAGCTGCACCTGGCCCGACGCGGCGTTGCCGATCCGCACCGGCCGCGAATTCTCATAGCCCGGCAGCCAGTCGATCTCCCACTCCACCAGCTGGCGTTCGCCTTTTAGCCCGTACATGATTTGCACCTGATCGGGACTTCCGGCGACAGCGCGCAGCAGCCAGTCCTGCCAGGCGCATGCCTCCTCGAAGAAGCCCGCGGTAATCATGGCCAGCAAAGTAAACGTGGTGTCCCGCAGCCAGCAATAACGATAGTCCCAGTTGCGCGGCCCGCCGATCGCCTCCGGCAGCGAAGTCGTCATAGCCGCGACCAGCCCGCCGCTGGGCCGAAACGTCATCGCCTTGAGCGTGATGGCCGAGCGCTCCACCGCATCCGCATAGCGCCCCTCGTAGGTCAGCTGCGCAGTCCACTTCTTCCAGAATTCATCCGTATCTTCCAGCGCCTGTTTCGCGTCGATAGGCTCCGGATCCGGCACGAACGACTCCCCATAGGTCAGCGTGAACCACTCTCGCTGCCCTTCGCTGACGGTGAATTCCGCCACCGTCTGCAGGTTCTCGCCGCGGACCGGCACTGAGGCGTGCAGCACCGCCAGGTTCGGTCCGGCAACGGCCCGAATGCCGTCCTCCGTCGCGGTTACCCACGGCACCGTGCGGCCGTAATCGAAGCGCAGCGACAGCGTCATGCAGACATCCAGCTTCCCGCGGATGCCCTCCACAATGCGCACTACATCGGAGTTCCGCTCGCGGATAGGCATAAAGTCGATCAGCCGAACCGCGCCTTCCGCGTTCTCGAACGTCGTTTCAAGTATGAGTGTGTGGTCGTGATATTTCCGTGTCGACTTCCACCCCTCGGCCATCGGGACAATCTTCCAGAAGCCGTTCGCCTCCGAACCCAGCAGGGCGGCGAAGCACGCGCAGGAGGAGAAGTCGGGCCAGCAGAGCCAGTCGATGGAGCCTTCCCGATTAACCAGCGCTGCGGTCTCGCAGTCGCCGATCATTGCATAGTCTTCGATCTTTGAGGCCATAGGCAGAGAGAACTTTACTGCTCGTGGTAGTTGCGCATCAACCCGCCGTCGATCAGAAACGTCGCGCCGGTTACATAGGCGGCATCGTCGGAAGCCAAAAACGCCACCATGCCGGCTACATCCTCCGGCGTTCCCAGGCGGCCCAGCGGAATGTTCTTCAGCAGCGCATTCAGCTTCGGCTTGTCTTCCAGCAGCGTCTTGTTGATGGGAGTGGCGATGGCCCCTGGAGCAATGTTGTTCACCGTAATGCCCAGCGGCTCCAGTTCCACCGTCAGATCCCGCATCAGCATGCGCAGCCCGCCTTTGCTGCAGCAGTAGGTGGCAAAACCGGGAAACGCCATGTCCTCGTGGACCGAGCTGATGTTAATAATGCGGCCGGGCTTCTTCGCGTCCCGCAGACGCCTCACAAAGGCCTGGGTCAGGAAAAAAGGACCGCGCAGGTTCACGGCCATCACTTTGTCAAAATCCTCTTCGGGCGTATCCCAGAAATCCGACCGCTTTTCCATCCCGGCGTTGTTGACCAGGATGTCTGCCGTGCCGAACCGCTCCCACGCGGCATCCACCAGATGGCGAACGTCGTCCATTTTTGTCACATCTGCCAGTACCACTTCGCCCTGGCTGCCGCAGGCCTCAATCGCCTGGCGCGTCTCGTCTGCGCCCGCCTCGCTCCCGATGTAGTCGATGATGACCCTGGCTCCGTCGCAGCCGAGCCGTTTGGCAATGCCTTGCCCGATACCCGATCCGCCGCCGGTGACAATCGCGACTTTTCCCTGCAAACGCTGCATGCACTTTCTCCAAAATTTTCCTTGGTACGTCCATTTGGATGCGAAAAATACTGCGGTCGCCCCACACCTTCCTTTTACACGTCATGGCGCCCCGTACGCCTCAGGAACGAGCCCTCGCGGCGTCTGCAGGTCTGCGGAACCCGAGCGGGTCCAGGCGCGTATCTAATAGTGCAGCGCGGGATTCGGCAGGCTTCCTGCTGGATTTCGAACCTCACGCTATGCTGTACTTTTGTTACGGAGCTCGTGCGGCTCCAGGGAGGGACTGGCCATGGCCATCTATTGCAGGAATTGCGGCAAAGGTCTTGCGGATGACGCCCGCTTCTGTTCCGGATGCGGCGCGCAGACACCCCCGCCCGTGGCTCCCTGGCCCACCACCACGTCCGTTACCCGCCTCGTCCGCCCGCGCCACGGCCGCATGATTGCCGGAGTCTGCCAGGGGCTGGCCAACGCCTATGCCTGGGACGTCGTCTGGGTCCGCGTCATCACCGTCCTGCTCACGGTCTTCGGCGGCGGATCGGGCCTGCTCGCCTACATTATCTTCTGGATCGTCATGCCAGAAGAACCGCTCATGTTTCCGCCCCCCACTCCCCCGCCCGCGCCCTATCCGCCCCCCGGCTAAAATGGGCCTCTGAGGGGTCATGTTTTATTATTCCGACGGCGCGAAGCTCTTCTGTACGTCCCTCGGCCAGGGACCCAGCGTGGTGTTGCTCCATCCCACGCCGCTCAACCATCGCTTTTGGCTGCCTCTGGCCGAAATTCTCGCACCCAATTACCGTCTGATCATCCCCGACCTGCGCGGGCACGGCCAGTCGGAATTGGGCGAAGGCCCCATCACCGTGGAAAAGCTGGCCGCCGATGCCGGCCGCCTGCTGGACCATTTCCAGCTCAACAAGGCCCTGTTCGCCGGCTGCTCGATTGGAGGCTACACGCTCTACGAGATCTGGCGCACCGCGCCCGATCGCGTCCAGACCTTCGCCTTCTGCTGTTCGAAGCCGCAGGCCGACGACGAAGCCGCCCGGGCCAAGCGCGAGCAGAACATCGCACAGATCCGCGAGCGCGGCACCGCCGATTTTATTGAATCGAGCCTGCAGACCCTCATCGGGTCCACCGCGCGCCGGCGCTGGCCGCAGAAAATCGCCGAAGTCCGGGAAATGATGCAGACGGTTCCGCCAGAGTCCATCGTTGCCGTCCAGCAGGGGCTCGCGGCGCGGCCCGATTCTGTCGCAACCGCGCGCACCATTCGCGTCCCCTGCTGCGTGCTCGCCGGCGGCGAAGATCCCGGCAGCACACCCGCCGACATGCGTCTGCTCGCAGAGCAGATTCGCAACGGCGGCTACGGCGCGGAGTACAACGAAATTCCCGACGCCGGCCATTATGCCCCCTTTGAACAGCCGGAACTGGTCGCTCGAATCCTGCGCCGGTTCTTCGATTCCGTGGTATAAAGACGGCGGTTACCGGGGTTACACACGCAACTTCGTCCCGCGGTTTGGTGTCCCATAGCCTGAGAAGGCCCGGTACCAGGGGCCATTCCAGAAGAGAACGGGCCCCGAGAAGGCCCAGGGAGTTTCCCATGAAAGCAAGTTTTAGATTTTTACCCACGTCTGGCCGCCTGCGCCAATTGGCCGGTGCTTCACTGGCCGCCGCGCGGCGGGCCGTTGCGCTCGCCCTTATGGGTCTCATGATCCCGCTGGGTTTCGGCGACGTGTACGCCTGGTCGCAGCAAGCCCCGCCCCCTCCGCCCGATCAGCAGGACCAGGGACCACCCCCGGACGACCAGGGCGCGCCACCGCAGCAGTGGAATGCCCTCAGTCCTGACCAGCTCGACCAACTGGTGGCGCCCATCGCTCTCTATCCGGATTCACTGGTCGCCCAGGTTCTCGCGGCAGCGACGTATCCCACCCAGATCGTGGATGCCGACCGCTTCGAGCAGGCCAATGCCGGGGCGCCCCCGGACCAGATCTCAGCCATGGTGAATAGCCAGCCCTGGGATCCCAGCGTTAAGGCCCTTACTGCCTTTCCATCCGTCCTCTCCAACATGGACAAGAACCTCGACTGGGCCACACAGCTGGGCAACGCCTACTACAACCAGCCGCAGGACGTGATGAGCGCCGTGCAGAACATGCGGCAGCAGGCCTATGCATCGGGCCACCTGCGCACCACTCCTCAGCTGGATGTCGATTATCAGCCGGGTGACATCGTCATCGCCCCGGCCAATCCTGCTGTGGTGTACGTGCCCTATTACGATCCCTGGGTTATGTGGGGCTTCCACCCGTACTACGCCTGGTACGCGCCTCCGCCGCCGCGCGGCTTCGTGGTCGGCCTGGGAATCGGCTTTGGTGTCGGCATTGCCGTTGGCGCCTGGTCGCACTGGGGCTGGGGCTGGGGCCACTGGGGCATGGGATGGGGACCGCACCCCTTCATCATGTACAACCACGCTACCTTCGTCTCGCGCAGTTTCACCGTTGTTAACCACGGCTACTACGGCCGCTTTGACCGCAACCCCTCTGCTCGCGAGTTCAACATGCATGCGGCCGCTGCGGCTCATGCCAA
>JBAUZR010000251.1:0-3916 GCA_049585375.1 Acidobacteriaceae bacterium | reverse complement strand
GGCTGGATCTTTTTGTCGCGAATCTCGATCACCAGGAGTATTCGCTCTATGAAAACAATCATAACGAGACGTTCGACGATGAAGCCGGAGCCATGGGGATTGCCGGGCCAAGTCGCTTGATGAGCGGGTGGGGCCTGAAGTTCTTCGACTACGACAACGACGGGGATCTGGATCTCCTGGTGGCCAACGGCAATCCCGACGATCTGATCCAGACGATCGAAGAGGATGTGACCTATCGCGAGCCGCTGCTGCTCTTTCATGGAGACGGAAAAGCCCTGCGGAATGTGAGCGCCGAGAGTGGCCCCATCTTCAGCAGGCGTCTCTCGGCCCGCGGGTTGGCCATCGGGGATTTCGACAACGACGGAGCCATTGACGTCCTGATTGCGGTTAACGATGCGGCTCCCCTGCTTCTGCGCAACCGATCTGCCCATGGTCATCACTGGCTGGGCGTCAGGCTGGTGGGCAGAGAGTCGAATCGCGACGCTATCGGTGCACGCGTCAGCTGGCAGGCCGGGGACCTGAGGCGCAGCAGGACAAAGGTCGGGGGAGGCAGCTATCTTTCCTCTCATGACCCACGCCTTGTGCTCGGCCTGGGCGGCCGCACCCGGATCGATTGGCTCGAGGTGCAATGGCCGAAGCCGGGCGGCAAAGCAGAACGGTTCGCGAATCTGCCGATCGACGACTACATCACGATCGTCGAAGGAAAGGGCATCGCCTGATGCCGCCGCCTTACCCTGGTCCATCCAGGCGGGATCGATGTACTGCAAAACATGACCGGGACACTGCAGTTCCGCAGATGAAATGATTCTCTACGAGTGGAAGAGGCGTGACGTTGCGTGTCGACCAGCCTGTTTCGTTCACACTGGATGAATGATGCTCGGAAGTGTCGAGTTTCAACTGAGTCGCCGGGATTTCCTCCGTCTGGCCGTTGCCCAATCGGCAGCTTCGTTCGTACCGGCCGCGTACGGCTCAACCCCGGCATCGCTTTCTCCGACCGGCCGCAGCAATGGGCATGCGAATCCCTATGCCGGTCTCCTGCATGCCTGGTGCGACGGGCTGCTCGCGCACCAGGTCTCCCTCGACAATCCCGCGTCGCTTGGGGGATTTCTTTGCCCGTCCTGCGTGCTCATCCATGGCCGATGCGGCGAGGCCATCTATCCGCTTCTTCGTATGGCGCACACCTCGGGCGACGATCGCTACCTGCGCGCCGCCCTCCAGGTCCACGACTGGTCGGAGCGCCAGGTGAGCCAGGCGGACGGTAGCTGGATCAACGACGTGACCCTCAGCGCGTGGAAAGGCATCACCACCTTCCACACCATTGCCCTCGCCGAGGCCCTGCATCATCATGGATCGCTGCTCGACGCAAGAACGCGCAACCGATGGACCGACCGTCTTGCCGCTGCGGCCAAATTCCTTGACAGCTACATCACAATCGACACCGGCAATATCAATTACCCCATAACGTCGTCGCTTGCCTTCACACTCTGCGCTCAGGTATTGGGGGAACATCATTATTTCGATCGCGGACGCCAGATGGCCCGTGCTGTCCTCGAATTCTTCACGCCCTCCGGCATCCTCTTCGGCGAGGGCCATCCGCAACGAGGGCTCAGCCCGAAGGGCTGCCGCCCCGTCGACCTTGGCTATGACGTCGAGGAGTCGCTGCCCTCGCTGGGCATGTACGCTGTGCTCGCGAATGACACCCAGGTCCGGGACCAGGTGGTCGCCGCAATGCGCACGGCGCTGGAGTTTATGCTGCCCGACGGCTCCTGGGATAACAGCTGGGGCACGCGCAACTACAAGTGGAGCTGGTGGGGAAGCCGCACCACGGACGGCTGCCATCCCGGGTTCGTTATGCTGGCGCAATATGAGCCGCGCCTGAAAGAAGCCGCCCTGCGGAATCTGGAACTGATGACAGCGTGCACCCACGGTGGTCTGCTCTACGGCGGACCCGACTACTTTGTCCACGAAGATTTTCCCTGTATCCACCACACCTTCACGCACGCCAAAGCGCTGGCCACTGTCCTCGACCGATGCAGCGATCCGCTCCCGCCTGCACGCCTCACGCTGCCCCGCGATGAGCCTTACAGGCTCCGCAGTTTTCCGGTCATCGACACTCACCTCGCCGCCGTAGGCGACTGGCGCGCCACAATCACCGCCTACGACTGTCCCTACGAGGAGACAGCTGCTCCCAACCATAGAGGCGGTCACGTCTCGGGCGGCTCGTTGTCCATGCTCTTCCACCAACACCTCGGCCCCGTGCTAACCGCCAGCATGACTCACTACGAAATGATCGAAATCAGCAATCAGCAGGCATATCGCGATATGCCGCACATGCCCCTGACACCACGTATCGAGGTGAAACTGGCAGACCAGAGCTTCACGAGCGATACGGATTACGCCGCGAAGCTGACTGCGCAGCATACAGAGGGCCATGCAAATTTTGAAGCCCATGGACGCCTGCTTACTGCGTCACGGCAATCTCTGCCGGGGGGAGATGTGGGTTACACACTGCGTTACCGAATCGATGCGTCGGGCTTCGAAATCACGGCCTCTGTCGAGACGTCTGCTCCCCCTGGAACCCGTTTGATCCTGCCCGTGATCGCGCGCGCCACAGACGGCGTGCAGCAACCTGGCGCCTCCATCGTCCGCATCACTAAACCCGCAGGCCAGCTTGTAATTCGTACCAGCGGACCCGCTTTCGAGGCAATCCCCGCGATACGCAGTTTTAACCTCGTCCCGGGTTTCGAGTGCGTGCCGCTGGTTGTGCCCATACAGCCCAGCCAGGAAGTTACTTTGCGGATTGAAGCTCAAATCCCAGTCTGACATCCGCCGCGCCCGCGGGTGCTCCGGCAGCTTGGGGCTCTCCAGATCAAAGAACTCCCGAGGTGAACGATGGCGCGCCCCTCCGGCACTTTCACACGCTGCTGGGCATCGTCCGGCGCTCAGCGCGTGAACGCGGCACGATGAGAAAGGCCTCTCAAGGCGGCCTTCTGCAGGCGATTTTATTGATTGAACCTTTTTGGGCCCTGCGACGCGAAACTCTCAATCCCGCCTCGACGTTGTGCTTGAATTGATTCGTATCGCAGCCACGCCGGTTCGGGCACTATCTTCAGGGAAAGTAAATGTCTGGCCAGGGCGCCTGGAAATCACCCCAACCGGCGGCTCACCCTCGGCCATTCGCTCGTAGCCCGGTTCTCATCCCGCCAATTTTTCTACGGAAGTCCGCGTCGTTTCTGTGGGAAGCGAATCACATATATCGGCATTACGTCCCGACCGCCGGAGTCCCCACGGCCCCATGCTCAACCCCTTGTTGGGGGGCGGATTGTTGGTTAGCTCCACCGACTGACTTCTGAAAGGAGACTTCTGTGTCCAAAAACACCGACATGCTCGCACGCCAAACGGCTCCGCTGAACACTCCCTCTGACCTCAGCCCGGAAGCCGTGAAGGAAATTACTGGTGCGCTCAACGCCCTTCTCGCAGATGTTTTCGGTCTCTACCTCAAGACCAAGAACTTCCACTGGCACATGAGCGGCCCTCACTTTCGCGACTACCATCTGCTTCTCGACGACCATGGCGACCAGATCTTCGCCATGACCGATGACATCGCCGAGCGCGTGCGAAAAATCGGCGGCACTACTATCCGCTCCATAGGCCACATTGCCCGCCTGCAGCGCATCCCCGACAACGACGCCGACTTCGTCACTCCCCAGGATATGCTCAGCGAACTGCATGAAGACGAAAAGGCTCTGGTTCTCAGCATGCGCGCGGTCCATGCTCTATGCGATGACGCGGGCGACGTCGCCACTGCCAGCCTTCTCGAAAACTGGATCGATCAGACGCAGCGCCGCAGCTGGTTTCTCTTCGAAACCACCCGCAAATCGCTCGCGTAATCACGGCCGTGGAGCCGCACCTATGC
>JBAUZR010000250.1:0-4018 GCA_049585375.1 Acidobacteriaceae bacterium | reverse complement strand
TTGTGAAACAGCCAGCTCGCAGTTGGCTTATAAAGGCTCGGTATGCAATAGCCTGGCCGATTGTTGTAGGTGACGCAGGGCAGATTCTTTGATTTGGAGAATTCGACAAACTGGCAGACAAACAAGTCGAGCCGCCCATCGTTGTCGTAATCGAACCAGACCGCGCTGGATGACCAGCCGGGGGCGGCGACGCCGGCATTGTCCGTGACGTCGGTAAACGTTCCGTCGCCGTTATTCCGGTACAGGATGCTTCTGCCGTACTGCGTCAGGTAGAGATCCGGGAATCCGTCGCCGTTGTAGTCGCCGACCGCAACGCCCTGTCCGTAGCCTCCGCCGGCTACGCCAGCTTTCTCGGTGACGTCGGTAAATGTGCCATCACGGTTGTTGCGATAGAGCGCATTGCGCAGGGGCGGGTTCGGATTGTAGAAATCGCACTTGCCACTGTTGACCAGATAGATGTCCATCCAGCCATCGTTGTCGTAATCGATAAAGGCGCAGCCGGCTCCGGCCGTCTCCGGGAGATATTTCTGCGGCGACTTGCCTGCCGTGTGAACCCAGGTGATTCCGCTGGAAGAAGCCGGCACTTCCTCAAAGGGATAGTCTGGAGGTTGGGTGGAGAGCGCAGGAAGACCTGCGAAACGCACGGAGGCAGCCGTACCGGCGAGCGTCCGGAGAAACCTGCGGCGTGACAGCCCACGCTGGATGAACCTGGGACCTGTCACTGCGGCGTCTTGTCCCCCTGATTGCCCGAATCCTGCGCGGCCTGTTGCAGGGTGAATTCTCGCTCCGCTGCTTCTTTGTTCCCCGTGCGCGCATAGGCAGTTGCCAGAGAATAGTGCCCCGCGGGATTGCCCGGTTCCAGCCGGACCGCCGTTTTGAGCGGCGCAATGGCCGGCGCATACTCTTTCTCCGACAGCAGCGACATACCCAGCCCCAGCCATGCGTCCGCGAAGTTGCCGTCCAGCTCGGTGGCTCGGGTGAAGTGCCGAACGGCCTCGGCGAAATCCTGCGTTTGGCGGGCCAGTTCGCCGGAGACATATTCCGCCCCGGCGTTGGAGGGATCGATCCTGAGCTCTTCCTGCAGCTCCTTTTTCGCCTCTTCCTGGTAATTGGGTCCGGGATTCGGCCTTGACAGCAGAAGTCTCGCCAAACGGAAGTGAATACCCGGGTAGCGGGGAGCTTCCTTCAGAATCTCGCGATAATCCTTCTCCGCCTGATCCCACCGGCCCTGCAGTTCATTCGCCTCCGCGTCCAGTTCCAGCGCGGGCAGGGAATGTGGCGCAGTCCGCGCCAGTTCCTGAGCTGCCTGTGTGGAAAGATCGGAATACGCATGGACGGAGACGTAGAGCACTTCAGGATCGTTGGGGAACTTCTGGTTGAGGACGCGTACGAAGTCCACTAGTTGGTCCCACCGCTGCAGGAGCGTCGCGCAACGAACACCATCGATGCCAACCCGCTTTGCCAGCGCTGTGTCAACCAGGTGAGCCGCCGTCTTTGCCAGCACGGGCAGCGCTTCCGAGCATCGGCCGGCTTCGGCGGCTGAGATGGCGCGCTCCGCGGCTCCCGCCTCAGTGGTGGGCGTTACGCTACGATTCTGGGCCGGGGAGACCAGACTGAGCGCTGGCAGGAACAACAGGAGAGAAAGGATCCGTGGACGTCGACTCATAATCAAAGGGGGCAAGCGCCGGAGCGCCTGCCCCCGGACCTCCCAGTTGCACCTAATAATAGAACTTCAGCGCGAACTGGATATTTCTGGCAGGTTGTGAAGCGGGTGTACCGGCCGCAGGCCCGATCTGGCCAAATGTACCAGGGCTGGCGCTCCAGCCAGTGTCCGGGTGGCCCAGGTTCACGTTGTTAAAGGCGTTCAGGAAGTCGGTTCGGAACTGCAGGTACTTCTCTTCTGTGACATGGAAGTTTTTCATGAGCCCGATGTCGGCGTTAAAGTATCCCGGCCCAGTCACCGGCCCCTGCGCCGGGCAGTTTCCAAACTGACCGGGCGCAGGATCAGAGAAGCCCGAAGGGCTCATCCATTGATAGCCCCCATAATTTGGGGCTAACTGGCTGCGTTTGAATACCTGTTGAACGCCGCAGTTCGGACGGGCTCCACGCCCACCGGTTCCTGTGGTATCACCGTCGTTATCATAGACGGCAAGTGGGAAGCCGCCGTGCGTGGATACGATCGTGGATGCCTGCCAGCCACCGACGACCTGATTGACGACCGGATTCATGCCGGCGCCAAAACGCTGTCCCCTGCCAACCGGAAGATTGTAGGTTGCGTAGGCGGAGACGATATTGCTGGAGTTGTAGTAGCAACTGGCATAATCCGCCCGAGGGTTATATAGGTTCTGAAAATACGGTGAAGCCGTTGTCGAGCCTGCAGCTTGTCCCCACGTTCCGTAGTAGCCGCTGTTATTGGTCAGGCAGTGCGACCACGTGTAGGCCACCTGGCCTTCCAGTCCGTTGGCCATTCGCTTCTGCAGTACCGCCTGAAGGGCGTTGTAATTCATGTAGCCAACCGAAGCAGTACCGGACACGTTCGAGAGAACATTGATCAGTGAAGGGTTGTCATTAAAATAAAGCGGGGTTGTCGCCACCCCATTGACGAGTCGTTTCTGCAGGTAGGGCATCGGCACCATCAGGTGATCCGCCTTCTGGGCGACATATCCAATCTGAACAGTTGTCGTGGGTGTCGCCTCCTGCTGCAAGGTCACATTCCACTCCTGATCGAGAGCCGGCTGCACTGTCTTATCCCAGACATACATAATGGCCCCCGCAAAGGGATCACCTGGAGCCGCGCCTCCAGGGCCAGCCTGCGTCTGAACCGTTGCCGAAGCATATTGCGCTCCAACTTCGGGAGGAGTAAAGGGCGGATTCCTGGGAAGTCGCAGATTGGTGCCCGTGCCTTCCAGGTACGAGGAAATGGTGTAGGCGCCGCGAAGCACTGTCTTGCCATGCATAGCTGCTGGCGAATACGCAAAGCCGAAGCGAGGCTGGATATCCGGAAGGCCATACACGGAGTTGTAGAGCGCGCGGCTGTTGCCGTCGACGCCTGCAAGCTCGAGTGCGCCCGTAGTCAGATCCAGATTGGACTGCCGGTTGTTCAGTTCTACCCAGGGTGTGTGAGCTTCATAACGTAGTCCCAGGTTCAGAGTGAGAGTCGGGGTAATGCGCCAGTCGTCCTGACCGTATCCTGCAAACAGCCACGACAGTTGATGCCAGACAAAACTGGTGCTCACGCCGATACCTCTGGCTTCCGGGTACCCGAGGAAAAAGTCCGCTGCCGGATCGCCGGCGAAATCCACGCCAGTGCTACCGCCCCCGAAAAGGATATCTCCGTATTCGCCGGTGTTGCCGGTGTAGCCGGTGTTGATGCGATAACGCCACATCTGGAATCCGGTCTTGAAGACATGCCTGCCATGAGTGATCGTCAGGCCATCATCGAACTGGATGACGGTGTCGGCGAAGTCCTGCTGTACAACCTGGCTACCGATATTGGTAAGGGTAGTGCCGCCGTTAGGCGAGGGCGCCTGACCGCCACCGAAGCCGAGCAGCAGCAGCCCGGGTCCGGCGCTGTTGGCGTTGGCGATTCCGAGTTCTGTTCCAAGGTTGCCAATGCTCGGATCGAAGCTGGATCCGTTGAAAAGAGTCACCCAGCTTGTCCCCAGGCGGGCATCGTTCAGGATGGTTGGACCGAAGGTATGGGTCCAGGTTCCAACCACGTTGTGGATGGGAGCTTGCGCGAAGTCATTGCCTAAGATCAATAGCGAGTTGCTTCCCGGGTCGTTCTGATACCCCTGCGAATAGCGGCCCTCGAAGCGATCATTCTGGGTGATGGTGTAGTCGACCTTCACGTCTCCCTGATCGGCGTTATAGGCCTGGGTATTCGTGTTGATCGCATTGTTGGAGGTCTGGCTGTTGATCGGCGTTGGATAGTACTTCGAAGCAAATAGATTCGCAGCAACTATATTCTGCTGCGACATCGGAATCTGGTTGTTGGTGTAAGGCGCTCCCGTGATGG
>JBAUZR010000249.1:0-2790 GCA_049585375.1 Acidobacteriaceae bacterium | reverse complement strand
GTGGCGCCGCGCCAGACCGAGCGCCGCCGACGTGGTGCGGATGCCTTCCGCAACGTGCCCACCCAATCCCGCAAGGATTTCCTGCATCGACTTGCCCTGGCCCAGGCCCATGCCCACCGTGCGGTTGCGCGACAGCGTCCCGGTACAGGTCAGCACCAGATCGCCCATGCCCGACAGGCCCGCCAGTGTCTCCCGCCGTCCCCCACAGGCAACCGCCAGTCGCGTCATCTCCGCAATGCCCCGCGTGATCAGTGCCGCGTTGCTGTTGTAGCCAAGGCCCAGCCCCGCCACAATCCCCGCAGCAATGGCGATGACGTTCTTGATCGATCCACCCAGCTCAACCCCCACCACGTCATCGTTGGTGTAGAGCCGCAGCGATCCGCTGGAAAATTCACGCTGCACGCGCGAAGCCAGCTCGCCATCAGCCGATGCAATGGTGATGGCGGTAGGCGCTCCCGCCGCGACCTCCTGGGCGAACGACGGTCCGCTGAGCACCCCGCACGGCAGCTCCAGCCCCTGTGCCCGCAGCACCTCCGCAATCACCTGCGTCATGCGGAGAGAGGTTTCGTCTTCAATTCCCTTGGTGGCGCTCACCAGAAGCTGGCCCGCGCGCAGGTGTGGCGCGAAGGCCTTGTACGAAGAGCGCACGAATTGCGATGGCGTTACGCTGACCACGATCTCCGCAGTCGCCAGCGCCGCACCAGGATCCTCAAGAACGGAAACCGGCTCCGGCAACTGGAAACCCGGCAGGAACGCTTTGTTTTCGCGCTGCTCCCGCATGACTGCGGCAACATCCTTTTCAAACGACCACAGTGCGATCTCGTGTCCACCACGGCGCGCCAGACTGATGGCAATTGCCGTTCCCCAGGCCCCGCTCCCCATCACAGCAATGCGGCTCATGCAGCGTTCGTCCTTGTCCCGCCAAAGCGATATTCCTTACCCTGCACCAGGCGCGCGATGTTCTGGCGATGCTTCACGATGACGATCAGCGGAACCAGAAAGAGCACTGCCGTTTCCCATGAGGTGCGCTCGGCGTGGGGCAGCAGCAGCGCGAAGATCGGGAACGCTACCGCGGCCAGAATTGAGCCCAGAGAAACATACCGCGAGACAGCGAACACCAGCACGAAGACGCCTAGTCCAGCAAGCGCCGCCCAGGGCGCCAGCGCCAGGAATACGCCGAATGCCGTAGCAACGCCTTTGCCGCCTTTAAAGCCCAGCCAGACCGTGTAGATATGTCCCAGGATCGCAAAGAGCGCGGCAATGGCGATCGCGTTCGTGCGCGCGGCAGGCCCCAGGCCCAGGCGCGTTGCCATCGCTCCGCAGAGAAGAACGGCGCAGGCTCCCTTCAGCACATCGAGGAGAAACGTAATCGCGCCGAGCCCTTTCGCCCCGGAACGGATCACATTTGTAGCGCCGATATTCCCGCTTCCCTTTTCCCGAATGTCTTCCTTACGGAAGAAGCGCACCAGCAGATATCCAAACGGAATGGATCCGAGCAGATATGCCGCCACCGCGGCAGCAACGTAGAAAATTGCGGGCATCGCGCTTACGAGTCTACCAGTTGCCTCAGGGGCCTGCCCTCGAACAGAATGAGCCTGCGGGCTCGCTCTGCGCCTCGCCGCCTGGCCTCACTTCACCTGCAGGGCCTTTCCGTTGCGCAGCGATTCCTGAATGATGCTCTGCACCTGCTGTTGCGCATGCGCCGCCAGGGTCTTCTCCTGCTCGCCCAATTCCCGCTGGCGCTCGCCCATCTGCCGCTGCTGCTCCCCCAGTGCCCGCATCCTCTCTCCAAAGTTGCTCTGCATTGCGGCCCGCGCCTGCAGCGTTCCCAGCCGGGCTTCCATCTCCGCGAGTTTGGACTCCATCTCCCCCAGCTTCTGTTCGCTCAGCATCTGTCCCTGCTCAGACTTGAGGCTGTTGAGCGCCGCCTCCGCATCCGCCATCTCTTTTGAAAGATCCGGAATCCGCACATTCGCCGCCGTTCGCTCCTGGCGCGCCAGTTCCCCTTCCATCCTTCCCATCACCCCCTGCTGAACGCCCAGCGCCTCCTGCTGCCGCGCCAGATCCCGCATCGGCTCGTACAGCGACCGGACCTGCGCCACGATTGCCGCGTCGTCAACGATGTACGACCTGCCCTCATGGCTGAACCACAGGAACGGCCCCTTCGCCATGCGCTGCGCCAGGTCGAGTTGCTGCTTGTCGCTTCCGCTTCCCAGCGTGAAGTTCTTTCCCGCACCGTCGACAATCGCCCACGAGTCACCGTTCGAAGAAAAATAGTAGGCGTAGCCATGCGTGCCGCCGTTCGGGGCCAGATACAGGCTGTTCCCCGGCCCCATGAGGTTAAGACCGCCTCCTAAGTTGCTGAGTGCCATTACCTGGGGAAGCTGGTCATCAAGCATCGCCGCACCCTTCGGCACGACGACCCTCATGTCCGGCATCTGTGGGATTTTCACTTCCGGCAAAGGCCCCATATCCATCACCATCGGTATATCTGCGTCCGACGGAGGCACCGGCGCAGGCGTCGCCTGGGGCACTGCCTCCGTCTCTGACGGTGGCGTCGGCGCAACTTGTGGTGCCGGCGCGGGCAGCGGCGTCGGTGCAGCATTCTGCGGCAGCGCAGTGTCGTCCGTTGCAGGAGGAGCCTGGGGCGCTCCAGGATTTTGCTCGGCTTCCGAACTCGTCGTCGTTATCCGGGTTTCTGGCGGATTCGACTGCCCCGTGACCGGCTGCTGCGCCGCGGCTTGATCCGGAGCCGGAGCGGTTGCAGCCACCGGCGCCGTAGTCTGCGGC
>JBAUZR010000248.1:0-4689 GCA_049585375.1 Acidobacteriaceae bacterium | reverse complement strand
GACGGAACCACCCCCACCGCTGGTTCAACCGAGTACACCGGGCCCTTCACCCTGTCGTCCAGCGGGACCGTGGACGCCATGGCCGTGGCTGCCGGGCTGGCTGCCAGTCCCATCGCCACCGCGACGTACACCATCAACCTGCCCCCTCCGGACTTCTCGCTTTCGGCTTCAGCTTCTGTTGTCTCCGTCAACTCGGGACAAAGCGCCTCCGCCTTCATCAGTGTCGCTCCACTGAACGGCTTCACCTCAGCCGTCTCCTTCGCCTGTTCGGGATTGCCCTCGCGTGCCACCTGTACTTTCTCGCCTGCCACCGTCACTCCGTCCGGCAATCCGGCGACGACCACGCTCACTGTGACTCTTCCATCGACATCAGCAATGCTCGATCGCAGCGCCGGTTCATCCTGGCCCGCGCCCGCGCTGGCTCTGGGTTTCTGCTTCTGTCTGATCAGGAGGCGCAACACACGTCTGGCGCTTCTCAGGCTTGTGCCGCTTGCCATCGCCACCGTTCTGCTCACGGTTGGCTGTGGTGGAGCGTCGCCTTCTACGACTTCCAAACCCCTGACGCCACAGCCGACGACATCTGCGATCACGGTGACCGCGACTGCCGGTGCGCTGCAACATAGCGAGACACTCATGCTTACGATCAATTGATGATTTGGCTTGCGTGCTGCCGCTATTGCCTCTCTGCCGGATGTGCCCCCGCTGTCGGGGACTCGTACAGTTCCAGATTCGCTCCCTTCCACACCATCGCCGAGTGAATCCGGTTGTACCCGCTCGGGTGATCGTAGAAGACAAACTCCTCCAGCTTCCCCGGCCGCATCTTGCGGTATTCGCTCAGATGAATCGCCGCCTGCGCAAACCCGTCCGGCTGCCGCGAGGCGTTCAGCCCGAACATGTCTGCCTCCTTCTCCTGCGTGCGGGTAAAGGTGTTCATCACCGGTGTCAGCACAAAGAACAGAATGCCCGCGAGGAGAAACACCAGTGGCAGCGCCGCCGGGTCGCTGAAGCCGTGAATTCCCCATCGCGCACCCCAGCGTCGCAGCGCCCAATGTAATCCAAAAAAGAGGTAAGCGAACGACAGCACCGTCACGATGGTCAGGAAGATAATCGCGTTGGGAATATGGTTCAGCACGTAGTGACCCATCTCGTGCCCCATCACCGCCTGAATCTCCTCTGGCGACCCTCGCCGCAGCAGGTTGTCGTTCAGCGTGATGCGCATGGTATTGGCAAACCCGCTCACGTTCGCGCTCATGCGGGTCGTCTGCCGGCTCGCGTCAATCTCATACACGTCGTTCGTGGGAATCCCGTTGGCGTGCGCCATCTGCAGAATCGGCGCCGTCACCTTCGGATCATTCAGGCGCGTCACCTTGTTGAAGATCGGCACCAGGTAAACGGGGGCAATGGCGATCACGATCACCACCATCGCCAGGGTTGCCGCCGCTCCCCACAGCCACCATGTGCGCGGCAGTCTGCGCGCGATCGCAAACAGCACCACCACCGCCACGGCGCCAATCGCCAGATTTACCAGCAGCGCCTTGCCCTCATCGCCCATCCACGGCCAGAAGGTCTGCGTCGCCAGCCCATACTGGTGCTCGCGCACAAAGTTCTCATAGAACTCCAGGGGAAATCCCAGCACCGTCGTCACCAGCAGATACTGCACCCAGTACAGCAACGTCTGCAGCCAGTGGAAGCGGGTGATCCGCACCGCCAGGTCGCGCATCTTCGCCGACCACCCCGTCTGCAGCAACAGCAGCATCATCGCCGACGCGTACAGAAAATCCCACAGCACCAGCCAATACCCGCCCTCGAAGTAGGCGTCCGAGCGCGCCCGCGCCGCCGGCGAAATCATCGCCATATACGCTTCGGTCGCCGCATCCGCATCGAAATGCGCCGAGGACTGAGCCGCCGCCGGCACCTTCGTGATATCAACCGTCGGTTGCATCGCTGGCTGCGCCCCTGCCGACCCGACAGTCAGCGCAAATACCCCCACCACCTGGCAGATCCAACGCAGGCTCATTGCCAATAACCTCTTTCGGGGGGGAGATATTTGGGTACGGCAGTTGTACCACCCCCGCGCCGCGCTGGATAGCCCGTCACCCTCCCTAATTCCTGTTCCCTCAGCTCCGCTTTTTCTCCCCCCTTTTCGCCATTGATCCACAGCCCCCACCTGCCCTACTCGTCCCCCCATGGCATTCGTTGAAGGTCAATCGGTCCTCTTGAAAAGCGGGCAGTCCACCGGTACGATCCACCGCAAACTCTCCTACCTCCAGGACATGTACGTCGTCCAGCTCGACGGAGCCCAGAACCCCGTCAAAAAGCTCGCTCACGTCTCCGATCTCGAGCCTCTGCCTCGGCGGGACCGCCTCTCCGCCTGATCTATCCCGGCGCCGCCCCCTTGCGCGGCTGGCGCCTGATTCCCCCTCGATCTGTGCCTGGTCCGCGCGGCCCCATTTCACTCGTTGTGCCGAAAATTCATCTGCGTCAATGGCTTGACCGGATAGAAAATATGCTGGGCTGGTAAAAAATCTGTGTTTTTGGCTGCACGCCAAACAACGCCACAGTCCGGTCTCGAATCTCAGCCTCGGAGGACACCGCATGAAACCGTTTGTCCGCACCATCGTCATACCCACCCTCGCTCTCACCCTGGCTGGCCTGCCTGTATTTGCGCAGGATCACCATGATGACCAGCACAATAATCAGCACTACGTCCATCACCAGGAATGGCACAAGGGCGCTCGCATCAGTCACGATGACTGGAATCGCGGCGAGACCGTTGACTGGCACTCTCATCACCTTCGCCAGCCGCCCCGCGGCTACGAATGGCGCCAGGTTGACGGCAATTATGTTCTGGCCGCCGTTGCTACGGGGGTCATCGCGTCCGTGATCATTGCCTCTTCACAGCCTCACTAAATCCCGCAAGCCGGTCCCAGCTCACTGATTGCTTTGGACACCGGCCCTCTGCCCGCCACTCTGAATAAGGAAGGGAAGTTCTGCTCGCATTGCGAACAGAGCTTTCCTTCTTTTGGCGAAGCCCGCAAACCTGCGGCTCTTTCCGGCAAGATGGCAGAAATGTTTGCGTTTCCTTCCCCGAGCCGTCGCCGAGTTTCCTTAATCCGATTACCAGGGTGCTAGCTTCCCGTCGAGAATCCTGGCGGCCTCGCCGCCGCTGCGCGACACTCCAAAGGGAGATTCGAGGATGAAAACTACCCTGCTGCCTGTCTCGGCTATCGCCCGCAAACTGCAACTCAACGAATCCGACTACGAACCGCTGGCCCCCTGGGCCGCCAAGCTCCACCTTGACCTCCTTAGGGATCCGGCCCGTCCTCCCCGCGGCAAGCTCATCCTCGTCACCGCCACCACACCCACCACGGCCGGCGAAGGCAAGACCGTCACCTCCATCGGCCTCGTTCAGGGCCTGGAACGCATCGGCCGCCGCGCCATCATCACCTCACGCGAGCCCTCCCTTGGCCCCGTCTTCGGTATGAAGGGCGGCGCTGCCGGCGGCGGACTCTCCCAAATCGAGCCAGCCCAGCGCGTCAATCTCCACTTCACCGGCGACTTTCACGCCATCACTTCGGCACACAACCTCCTCGCCGCTCTCATTGACGCGCACCTCTTCCACGACAACGATCTCGACATCGACCCCGACCAGGTGTGGTGGCCGCGGGCTATGGACATGAACGATCGCGCCCTCCGTGCCATCCATATTGAAGTCAACGGCAAGCGCCAGGGGGCCAACCGCCGCACCGGCTTCGTCATTACCGCCGCTTCAGAGATCATGGCTATCCTCGCGCTGGCCACCAGCCGCGGCGATCTCCGCCGCCGCCTCGCGTCCATCGTCATCGGCGCAACGCGCAGCGGCAAACCGGTCACCGCAGCCGACCTCAAAGCCACCGGCGCCATGATGGCCCTCCTCGTCGACGCGCTTCTGCCCAATCTTGTCCAGACCAGCGAAGGCGCGCCCGCCCTCGTCCACTGCGGCCCTTTCGGCAATATCGCCCACGGCACCAGCAGCCTGATCGCCCAGCTGATGGGTCTTCGCCTTGCCGACTACGTCGTCAACGAAGCCGGCTTTGCCGGCGATCTTGGCGCGGAGAAGTATATCGACATCGTCATGCGTGTCTCCGGCGTCAGCCCGTCGGCCGCCGTCCTCGTCACCACGGTGCAAAGCCTGCGCAACCAGGGCGAAGGCGATCTCATTCAGGGCTTCGCCAACCTCGCCCGCCACATTGCCAACCTCCAGCGCTTCCGCCTCCCGGTCCTCGTTGCCCTCAATCGCTTTCCTCATGACACCGCCGAGGAACTCGATGCCCTGCGCGCGGTCTGCGCCGACTATCGAGTCCCCTGTGCGCTCGCCGAGGCCTACACCAGGGGCGGCGCCGGATGCGAGGATCTCGCGCGCGCCGTTGTCGCCCTCATCGACCGCTCCGGGCCCGTGACGGCCCAGCCCATCTACGACCTCGACGACAGCTACGAAGACAAGCTGCACAAAGTCGCCACCGGCATTTATGGCGCCGCCGGCATCTCCCTCAGCGACACCGCGCAAACGAAGCTCCGCCGCTTCGTCGACTGGGGCTACACCGGCCTGCCCATCTGCGTGGCCAAAACCCAATATTCCTTCTCCGACGATCCCAAACTCATGGGTGCACCCTCCGGCTGGACCCTCCACATCAACGACGTCTCCCTCTC
>JBAUZR010000247.1:0-2642 GCA_049585375.1 Acidobacteriaceae bacterium | reverse complement strand
GCCGCGGCGCCCGTCCTGGCGAACGATATTGGTTTGCACGGCAAACCCGTTGCTTACCGTGGCCACGTCGCGCATATAGATCGTGATCCCGCCGACCTGCTTAATCGGCAGGTTGTTCAGTGCTTCGATGGTGCGGGGCGCGGTATTCATCCGCACGTCGTATTCGCTGGTGCCGATTTTGGCAGTGCCCAGGGGCAACACGACATTTTGGGCGTTGACGGCATTGAGCACGTCCGTGGGCGAGATACCCTTCGCCTGCATCAGGTTTTGATTCATGTTGATCATGACCTGAGGGGTTTTGCCGCCATACGGCGATGGCACCACGGCGCCGGGAACGGTGATCAGCTGGGGGCGTATGTAATTTGTTGCATAGTCCTGCAACTGCTGTTCGGAAAGGTTCTTTCCCGAGAGGCTGAGCTGCAGGACGGGAACGCTGGACGCACTGAAGTTGATGATCTCCGGCGGCAGGGTCCCCGGGGGAAGCTGGCGGAGCATGAACTGCGACGCCGCACTCACCTGCGAGTTGGCCAGATCCAGGCTGGCGCCTGGCTGCAGGAAAATCTTGACGACGGACTGGCCGTTGTAATTGGTGGATTCGATATGCTCGATGTTGTCGACCAGCGACGTCAGAGCCTTTTCATAGGGCAGCGTGAGCCGGCCTTCGATCTGCTCCGGATCGAGACCCGTGTATGTCCAGTTCACAGCGACGACGGGAATGTCGATGCTGGGGAAGATGTCGGTGGGCGTGCGCAGAATCACGACCGGGCTGAGAATCAGGATCAGCAGAGCCAGCACGATAAAGGTGTAGGGACGCTGTAGCGCTACCCTGACGATCCACATGATCCTTGTCGTCTCCTGCGCGGTGTCGAGCGGTAAAGGCACCCGGTGGGTCCGGGGAAATGGACACGTACTTAGTGGATTCGACAGGAATTGTTCGGTTTCATGGTTTGTTCCGAACGGATCGATCGGTTAAAACGATAAAATGGCTCATGGAGCTTCGTCACCTGCGCTATTTCTGCGCAGTCGCAGAGTGGAAGGGATTCAACCGCGCGGCGAAAGCGCTTCATGTCTCGCAGTCAGCGATCAGCGACCAGGTTCTGGCTCTGGAGAGCGAACTCGGCGTCACACTTCTCGATCGATCGCGGCAGCGGGTCAGTCTCACTGCGGTGGGTGAAGCCTTTCTCGAGGACGCGCGCAAGGTGCTGGCTGACGCTGATCGGGCGATGGACCGGGCGCGCCGTTTCTCGCGCGGAGAGATCGGTTCTCTGCGCATCGCGATCCTTGTCTGGGGCGCCAGCAGTTTTCTTCCACGGGTGATTCGGGAATTCCGGCAGCTTCATCCGGGAATTCGGGTGTCGATCGATGAAATGCTTCCGAATGCGCAGTCGGAAGCTCTGCTGGGCGGCTCGCTGGATGTCGGCTTCACTCGCCCATTGCAGGCTCCTTACATCACGCAGCTTCGCTCAGAGACTCTCTATTGCGATCCATTCCTGGCGGTGCTGCCGATCGATCATCGGCTGGCGCGATCTCCCCTGAAGTTGCGGGACCTCGCCAATGAGCCGTTTGTGGTTTGCGAACATGAGATCTCGCCGACTCTGTTCGATCGGATCATTTCCCTGTGCGAGCAGGCGGGGTTTGCTCCGAATATCGTTCAAACCTCTAACTTGTTTTCCAGCGTGTTGACACTGGTGGAGGCGGGCGAGGGTATTACGCTGATTCCATCCAGCCTGCGTCACGTGCGTTTCAGCGATCTGGCATTTTGCCCCATCACGGAACCGCAGGCAGCAATCGAGCTGGTCGTGGCGTGGTCGCAGCAGCGGGAAAACGCGGTGCAGACAGCGTTTCTTGAGTTTGTGCGGGCCAGAAAGGAAGTGATTCGCGGCTCGCTGCAAAATTCATGAGCATCAGAAGTGAAAGCGACCAGCATCGCCCGTATCCCGCTGGTATTCTGGGACATCCAAAGGAAGATATGATGTCCGGGACCGCGCGTTCCGGCGCTGCGACCGCTCCGGCCACACAAGAGGGATCTAATGGGAGCGCGTTCGACCCCACTGTCGACACAAGCCGTTTTTGCGAAGACGCTGCAACTGCTGAGCTGCGTGCTGGCTGTGCTTGCGGTCGTTGCCATCAACTCTGCTGTAGATCTGCCAGGTCCGCTTCTGCGTCCGGCATTTGTGTTCCTCTGCCTCATCCTGCTGACCGCCGCGTTTTGGGGGCTGCGCTGGGCAATCCTTCTGTCGTGTGCGGCTTCCATCGGATTTAGCTGGCTCTTACCGCCAGCCGGCAGCTTCAAATGGAATGACTGGCGGGAAGCGTACGCACTCATCGCATTCCTGATCGTTGCATTTATCGGCAGCTATTTGTCCAGGCGCGCGCGCACTGAAGCCAAAAGGGCGACCCAGAGCGAGCAGGAACTGCTCGACGTGATGAATGCGGTACCGGCGCACCTATGGAGAAGTTCAGCGGATGGCGCCGTTGAATTCGTGAATGCGGCGTGGCAGAAATTCACCGGGTTGCCACCAGAGCAGGCGCGGGGATGGGACTGGGAAGCCACGATTCATCCCGATGACCGGAACCGATTCATCGACGAATGGAAAAAGACGCTGGCACACGGCGAAACGATGGAGAGCGAGATCCGGATC
>JBAUZR010000246.1:0-3150 GCA_049585375.1 Acidobacteriaceae bacterium | reverse complement strand
GTTCTGCTCGATCTTTCGGCGCGTGGCGAACGAGCGGGGCCTGCGTGCGGATGAGGCCGTTGTCCGGGAATTGGCTCAGGCGATTCGGAAGCTGGGCCAGGAATTGCGGGGCTGCCAGCCAAGGGACCTCGTGAACCAGGTCTGTTGGGCAGCCCGTTACGAGGATCGAACGCCGGTGTTGGACCGCGCTTCGCTGAGCCGGGCCGTCGAGGCGTACTTCCTCATCGAGAAACCGTCCGCGGCGGGCGGAGCTAACAGTGCCTGAAGGCTGGCTTCCCGTCCACTCGGGGACTTTGCCTGATGGTCACCGAATGGGCCACCTGGCAAACCTCATTCTGGCGGGAACCGGGCCATCTCCCTGCTGCGCGGGCGGAAGGCGCAACAGAGAGGTGCCCAACAGGGAGATCCGGGGGAGATCCGAAGCCGAGTGGTTGCGGGCTCCGGGCCTTACAGGCTCTTCAGCGCGCCGGAGGAAGGTCGGCGGGCGACTGAAGCTGAGCAACTTCGGCGCTGGGGCCGATCAGCTCGACCTTGACGGGAGCCAGGCCGCGCTCACTGAACCCAAGTGCCTCGGCGGCAGCATAGGAAAGGTCGATAATCCGGTCTTCCGGGACGGGACCGCGGTCGTTCACGGTGACCACCACGGAGCGATGGTTGCGCAGGTTCGTGACCCTGAGAACGGAACCCAGTGGCAGGCTCCGGTGGGCACAGGTCAGCGCATGCTCGTCGAAGGGAACTCCGCTGGCAGTGGTTTTGCCCTGGAAAAACTTGCCGTACCAGGACGCAACGCCAAACTCATACCAATGGTGGTGGCGAACCGCAACCCCCGGGCTCGTCAGATGGTCTGCGGGCGAAGCCGCTCGGGCACCGGCGACACCCACAATGAGGGCAAGAACTGCGCCGGCAAAAGTAAGGAAACGGCGAGGACGTTTCGCGTTATCGGATCGTCGGATAGCGTGCATGATCCTCCTCCTGAGATTGTAGGAATCTGCCACTCGTAAGTCAAACAATTAGAACCCTTTATTTCAAGCCAAGCCTTGCGCAGCGAGACCAATTGTGATAGGCCAAAATGCGCAAATAGGCCGTCAAAAAATAACAGTCTCCACTCCGGTGCCTGAACGGTGGCGTGCGCCGGAAGCGAAGACCTGCAGGTACGATGGCAGAAAGGGGGCAGAGTGCTGCCCCGAACCAAGGCGGAGATGACTGTGCTCCAGAAGTCATGTGATGTCAAGCAGTTAGCGCGAGTGCCATTAGCGCTTACGATAGCTGGACTGGATCCCACTGGGGGTGCGGGCTCCACTCGCGACCTGCAAGTAATGGCGGCACATGGGGTTTTTGGAGTAACTGCACTGACGGCGCTAACTGTTCAGTCAACCCAGGGGGTGTGCAGGATCGATCCAGTCGATCCGGGGCTTCTGGGGGACACCCTGAAGTGCCTGGGCGATGCCTTTGGGGTATCCGCCTCCGGCATCACTGGGGTGAAGATCGGCATGCTCGGAACAGCAGCGGCGGTAGGCGTGGTGGCCGACTGGCTCCGAGGGTCGGGGATTCCCAGGGAGCGGGTGGTTTTGGATCCGGTGATTCGCGCGAGTTCCGGAGCGCAACTGCTGGAGCCGTCCGGGGTCCGGCGGTTACTTGAGGATCTGCTTCCATTGGTGGGTTGGGTGACGCCCAACCTCGATGAAGCGGGGGCCCTGGTCGAGAAAGAGGCCCCAGGACGGGAAGCAGTGCCGGAGGTGGCGAGGCAAATCGCCGCCCTGGCCCCAGGCCTGACGGTGGTCGTGACCGGAGGCCACCTCGACCCGCCCGAGGATTTTTTGCGGACGGCGGCAGGGGAAGAGCGGTGGTTTCCGGGACGGCGGGTCGAGCCCCGGGGGCGCCACGGGAGTCACGGCACAGGGTGTGCCTTCTCGACAGCGCTGCTGTGCCGGCTGATGGCCGGCGAGAGTCCGTCGGCAGCGGTCCAGGGAGCGAAGGCGTTCGTAGTGCAGGAACTCACGACTCAACCCTAAATCGTGGTCCAGTCCAGGACCACCTTGCCGCACTCGCCACCGATCATCGCCTGGAAGCCCTTCTCGTAATCCTTATAGCTGAAGCGGTGGGTGATGACCGGGGAGATGTCGACGCCGGAGGTGATGAAGACCGACATCTTGTACCAGGTTTCATACATTTCGCGGCCATAGATGCCGCGGATGGTGAGCATGTTGAAGATGACCTTGCGCCAGTCGGTTTCCATGGGCCTGGCGGGCAGGCCGAGGACGGCGATGCGGCCGCCATGGGCCATGTTGTCGATCATCTCGTTGAAGGCGGCGTGACTGCCCGACATTTCGAGGCCGACGTCAAAGCCCTCCTGCATGCCGAGCTGCTTCTGCACCTCGGCGACCGGCGTTTCGCGCGGATCGACGGCGATGGTCGCGCCCATTTTACGAGCCAGGTCGAGGCGGAAGGGATTGAGGTCGGTGACCGCGACGTACCGCGCTCCGGCGTGGCGGACGATGGGAATCGCCATGAGGCCAATCGGTCCGGCTCCGGCAATGAGGACGTCTTCGCCGAGGACCGGAAAGGCGAGCGCGGTGTGCACTGCGTTGCCGAAGGGGTCGAAGATGGCGGCGATTTCTTCAGGTACTCCGGAGTGGTGGCGCCAGATGTTGGTCATGGGGAGCGCGATGTATTCGGCAAAAGCGCCCGGGCGATTCACGCCGACACCGGAAGTATGAGCGCAGAGGTGGCGACGTCCGGCGAGGCAGTTGCGGCAGCGTCCGCAGGTCACGTGACCTTCGCCGGAGACGAGGTCGCCGACGCGGAAGTCGGAGACATTCGAGCCGACGGCAGCGATTTCGCCGACGAACTCGTGGCCGATCACCATTGGCACAGGGATGGTCTGCTGCGCCCATTCGTCCCACTGATAAATGTGGACATCGGTGCCGCAGATGCCGGTGCGACGAACGCGGATGAGGACGTCGTTGATACCAAATTCCGGCTCGGGAACATCCTCGAGCCAAAGGCCGCGTTCGGCTCGAGCCTTAACGAGAGCACGCATGTCGAATCCTCAGAAAAAATTCCTTTTCTACGGTACAGCAAGTGCAGTTCAGGCCCCACCCCCGGGGGTGGAGGTATATGGCAAACTGCTGATTCCGGGCGCGTTGCGGG
>JBAUZR010000245.1:0-2712 GCA_049585375.1 Acidobacteriaceae bacterium | reverse complement strand
GGCCGGAACCCTGCCCGCCAGCCATGACGCTCAGCAGTTCCGGCGCCACCAGCGCATCCGCCTGCGGAGATTCCTGAGCGAGATTCGATTGCAGGGTGCTCATGCGCTGCACCAGCCCCGTGATCGGCGTCGAGAGCTTATCCAGTTCGCCGTTGTTGTACTGGAAAGATTTATCCGCACGTGCGCTGCCGGTGTTGCCGGCATTCACCGTGATCTTCTGCGCGCCCTGGCCCTTGCCGATGGCATTGTTGAGCGAAGAGGCCAGCGCCGTTGCATCTGCCGTGGCCATGCCCTCCCGAAACTGATTGGCAGGGAGATGGTACTGCTGCGCGATCGCGTTCCACGTCGCATTCAGCGCATTGGCCTGTTCCGCTGAGAGAGGCTTTGACTGGAACTTCTGAAAGTCCTCGGCCGTCGCGCCCGGATGCTCTCGCTGAAAGAGTTCGAATTCGCTCTTCGGTATGAGCTGCGCTCGTAGCGCGGGCGACAGATTCTCCGGAGATACCGGCGCGATTTTGCCATCGTCTCCGATCTGGAGGCCGTGCTCGGCCAACTGCGCGTTGAGCTCCTGGCGTTGGCGGTCGCCGGTGCCTGCGGCTTCGGCTGCCTGCGCCCCTTCGAGCGTCCTCTGGCTCTCGGCATTCTGGTCTTCCCGCTGCTGCGCCTGCAGACCGGCGCGCTCCGCGAGATCCCGGTTGAGGGCCACTCGGTTTCCAAGGTCGGTCTGCGGAATCAGCGCCATGGTGGACGGCGCGAAGATGTCGCCCGCGATGTTGCCAGCCTGGGCAACGACGTGCTCCACCTTGTGCCAGAAGCCGGGATCGGACGGATGCGGCATTGTGCGCGCCTGTCGTCGCGCGATGTCGGAATCGAGCGCTGCCATCTGCAGCGCTTCGGGAGATCCGTTCTGTATGAGTGCCCGCGGCAGAGGCGGAAGCGGAGGAGGTGTTGCCGGCTGGCTGGCTGCCATGCCCAATGTGTCAGGCATCACTGGCGATTCCGAAGGCGACGGCAGTGGAGGCAGCTTGGGGACGCCCGAGAAGGGGCCCGGCGCGGTGATTTTCGCGGGCTGGCTGTTCGCGGCGACGTTCGGGATGAGATTGGCGGGCACCTGAGGCGGAGAAGCGGGCGCCGTGGGCGCCGGCATATCCGGTATGCCCGGCGCAAGACTCCTCAGCGGTGGACCGTACAGCGAAGGCAGCTTACCGGGCATCCTTGCTGTCGCCGTGAAGTCCCAAGGGTTCGGTGTTTGAGAAAGCGTGCTCATTTGGACTCCTCGGCTTTCCTCAGCGCCAACTCAAAGAGCGGCGTCAACGCGACTCGCAACAGTTTGCTCCGTCGCACTCCGGCGGCAATTCGCTCGCCGAAGGCGAGGTAAAACCGCATCACCAGACCACCGAGGAGCGACTTGCGAAATTCAGTATTCAACCAATTCCGCACCAGCACGGTGCGCGGCTCTTCCCAGCCGCCGAAGATCTCAGCGGCGACCCAACATCCGCCGGGACCCCAGGTCTGTCCCTGGCCGAAGCCTACGCCCATGCTGCCCGCGCCCTTTGCAGCCCCGCTGATCGTGCTGATCGTGTCCAGCATGTTCTGCAACCAGCCCGATTTGCTGGCATTGACCTGTGCGTTGATGTCATTCGCCTGCTGGCCGGCCGCCGCATTCTGACCACTCACATCGGTTCCGTACAGGCTGCCGAGTGTGCGTGCCGCGTCGCTCTGCTGCTGAAGTTTGACATCGGCGTTATTCGCCGCGATGCCTTCGCTGGTCCTGGCCGATGCCGCTGCCCGTGCTCGCGATGCTGCATCGAGGCCTGCGGAGAAACCCATGGGATTGCGCGTGGTGGCTGCCATCTTGGACGCCGCACCCTGGAGGCCCGAGGTCGCGCCGCCGGCGCCGGCCAATCCCGCCGTCAGCTGCGCGCCGATGTCAGCCTGAGACATGCCGGCGGGATTGGTCAGCTGGCGTGCCTCGTACGGAACGAGTGCGCTGCCGATCGTGCTCGCCCCGGCGCCATAGCCAGCGGCCGTATTGGCTGCGGTCGTCGCCGCATTTCCTGCCTGGGAAACCGCGCTCCTCATTTTGTGCTCCTCCTCGGGGGAAGCCAGTTATCGCGGTCTCGCGTCCAGCCCAGCCGCTTTCTGAAAATCACCTCGGTGGTCGCCTCAGTGGTGCGCGTTTCGACGTCATCGAATTCCATGGCCCGGGCTGCGCGGGTTTCGGCGGTCATCTGAATCGTCATCCCAATCGCCATCAGAGACCTTTCTCGCTGGTGACCCGCGCCCAATATTGCCCCTGGGCCCGGTTCCAGCCGCGGTGGATACGTTCTTTTCGAAAAAGCGATTCGGCCTGATCCGGGACGCTCGGAGCGACGATGTAGATCTCGCTTAATCCGTTGCGCCACGCGTCGCTGGCTACGGCCTGCTCGATCAGCCTTGCGGCCTCCAGTTGCGTCTGGATCGACAGGCTCTCTCTCCTCGCCAGATGGAGTTCGCCCTTCAGGTACACGCAACCTTCGGCGAGCAGATTGCCGGATTCGTCGAGACACACCTTCCTGGCTACGAACAGTGGGTGGCTGAGATCGGAAGCGCCCCGCGATGACACGTCTTCCGGAGTCCAGTCCCGAACCGCCATTCGGCTGGCTGGGACTTCCCGAATGCCGAGAGGATGTTTGTGGCGGGCCCACCAGATGCGGAACAGGTAGCTGTATA
>JBAUZR010000244.1:0-18228 GCA_049585375.1 Acidobacteriaceae bacterium | reverse complement strand
GATGAGCTTTGCCTCGGCCACCTGGGTACGCATCGTGCAGTACATACCCATGGGATTCATCTTCATTCCCGCCACCATGGCCGCTTATATTGGCGTTCCGCAGGACAAGAGCAACGCGGTCGCCGGTCTCATCAACTTCGTCCGCAACATCGGCAGCAGCATGGGCACTTCCGCAGTCACCACCATCCTCGCCAGACGCGCCCAGTTCCATCAGGCCATACTCGCCAGCGACACGGGTGCGGACAGCCGCATGTTTCAGAGTTCTACGTCTTCGTTTGCCGGATCGCTGACTCATTCCCTCGGGTCGCAGGCACACGCCGGCGCCTGGGGACACCTTTACGGCGTCCTGCTCACCCAGGCTTCCGCGCTCTCCTACCTCGACACCTTCTGGGTCCTCGGCGTGGCCACCGGCATCATGTTCCTGATGTCGTTCCTGCTCAGAAAGAATGAGCTTCATCGACCGGACCCTGAGGCTCTTGCTCATCAGTTACAGAGTCCTTCTGTCGATGCCAGCCGCGTTCCGTTCGAGCCCGGATTTCTACCAATATGTCCGCAGAGCCGAGTCGCCACTGACCCGGTTTCGACGTAAAGTTGATCCACCCCTTACCTTAGTACTCCCCAACCCTCACTTTCCCGTTGCCCTAACTTCCCCGGTCCTGCATCCTGATAGTGGTTAGAAATAGATCCGACAGAAGCCTCGCTAAAAAGCGGGGCTTCTTCCGTTATGGAGGCTTTCTTGGCACTCAATACCTGCCACTACCTGCTCGCCAACGGCCGGCCCTGCCGCTGCTTCGCCAAACGCAACTCCGACTTTTGCCGGCACCACCAGCCGGGTGTCCGAGTCCCCCAGCCAGACGGGCTTCCCGAACTCCCCGCAACCGACCGCCGCCCAATGACCCCGGCCGAAAGATCCGCCGGCTGGCGCCGCTACCACCGCGAACTTCGCTCGGAAACCGATTACGACGCCTTTCAGGAAGACATCGATTCCATCCTCGCCGCCCTCGGCAATCGCGCCATCTCCCCCCGCTCCGCCGGACGCCTCCTCCAGACCATCGAAGACCGTCGCCGCGAGCTCACGGAACTGGAACTCAGGGAACAACTTCAGGTTCTTCAGCAACTTGCGGCTCTCCAGCGCTCTCAAGCCGCCCCACCCCAGGAGCCCCATGCCAGGTGATCCCGAATGAATCAACTGGCGGCCACAGGCCCCCTGACGTTTTCTGCAACCGGCAGAGCAGAAAGACTTTAACCAAAAAGTTGATATGGGGGGGAGGATGACCCTCTTCGAGCCTTCCGGAAGGGGCAGCAGAGAACCGCTCGAAGAGCTTCAGCGATGCGCCAAACTACTCCACGTGGTAGTTGGGAGCTTCGCGGGTGATCAGCACATCGTGGACGTGGGACTCGCGGAGTCCGGCAGAGGAGATGCGGACGAACTTGGCTTTGGTCTGGAGCTCCTCGATGGTCCCGGCTCCGCAGAGACCCATGCCGGAGCGGAGTCCGCCGACAAGCTGGTAGACCATGGCTTCGAGCGCGCCTCGATACGGCACGCGGCCTTCGATGCCTTCCGGCACAAACTTGTCGAGGCGGTTGCCGCTGCCGTTGCGCTCGCGGTTGACGACGCTCTCGCTGCTGGCGTCGACATCGGCGTCCTGTCCTCCCTGGAAGTAGCGCTCGCCGCCGCCCTGGGACATGGCCGAAAGCGATCCCATGCCGCGGTAAGCCTTGAACGATCGGCCCTGATAGAGGATGGTCTCGCCGGGGCTCTCATCGACTCCGGCAAAGAGCGAGCCGATCATGATGACCGAGGCTCCTGCGGCGATGGCTTTGGTGATGTCGCCGGAGTACTTGATGCCGCCGTCGGCAATGATGGGAATGCCGTGGGGCTCCGCTGCTTTGTAGGCCTCGCTGATGGCGGTGATCTGCGGCATGCCGGCGCCGGTGACCATGCGGGTGGTGCAGATGGATCCGGGTCCGATGCCGACTTTGACGGCGTCAGCGCCGGCGTCGATGAGGGCCTGCGCGCCATCGCGGGTAGCAATGTTGCCGGCGAGGAGATCGACGTTGGGGAAGCGCTTCTTCACCTCGCGAACCGCATCGAGGACGCGCGAGGAGTGTCCGTGGCTGGAGTCGATGGCGAGCACGTCGACGCGGTTGCGGACCAGCTCGGCGGCGCGCTCCAGGTAATCTCCGGTTGCGCCGATGGCGGCGCCGCAGCGGAGACGGCCCTGCTCGTCCTTGGAAGCTTTGGGGTACTTCAGCTTCTTCTGAATGTCTTTGACGGTGATGAGGCCTTTGAGAATGTAGTTGTCATCAACGACGAGCAGCTTTTCGACACGGTGCTGGTGGAGGATCTCCTCAGCCTGCTCGAGGGTGGTGCCAACGGGAACGGTGATGAGGTTCTCCCGGGTCATCACCTCGCCGATGGGGATATCGGTGCGAGTTTCAAAGCGGAGGTCGCGGTTGGTGAGAATGCCGACCAGCTTGCGATTGCGGGTGACGGGAACGCCGGAAATTTTGTAGCGGCGCATGACCTCGAGGGCGTCGGAGATGAGCTGCTCGGGAGCCATGGTGACGGGGTCGACGATCATGCCGGATTCGGAGCGCTTGACCTTGTCGATTTCGCCGGCCTGCTGCTCGATGGTGAGGTTGCGATGGACGATGCCGAGTCCGCCCTGCTGGGCCATGGCGATGGCCATGCGGGATTCGGTGACGGTATCCATGGCAGCGGAGAGCAGAGGGGTGCTGAGGGCGATGCGCCGGGTGAGCCGGGTCTGGGTGCTGACCTGGGCGGGAGCTACGTCACTGGCGGCAGGAGTGAGAAGGACGTCATCGAAGGTCAGGGCTTCCAGCAGAGGCTGATCGATCATGATATGCAGATGCGCGCTCGGCTCGGGATGATGCGGAGGTAAGAGCGGGCGGCTTTGGGTCATTGTAGAACAGCCGGCAGCCGAGAGTGGGGAGGGTGCTGCCGGGAGCGGGTGGTTTCGCGATGATTTCACCGAGCAATCACACGAAAGTTCGCCGAAGCGGAAAGAAAGCCACTGTTCACCTCCCGAGCGGGACTGTATTCTGCGGACATTCTTCGCCATTCGCTCGCTTAATACATAAGGATGGATCGGCCAGAGCGAAGGGTCATCACTTTTTCAAGCAGGAAGGACGGATCGAATGATCCTGGCATGGGAGCAGTACTCCGCCGAGAAGCCGGAAGAGACGCTGTGGGACGCGGTGATTGTGGGAACCGGGATGGGAGGGGCGACCCTCGGCTACGCCCTGGCGCGCAAGGGGCTGAAGGTACTTTTTCTGGAGCGGGGCGGAGCGCCAACGCGCTTCCCGAAGCGGCGGAATGCGGGACGGCTGCGGCGGCTGCTGGGGATCGAATCGAAGGGGTCGATGGCGCGTGCGACCGGGCGGTGGCCGCTGAAGGTGGTGCTGTCGCGGGGTGGTCGATCGTCGATGGCGGAGACGGATCTGGGGACCGGGCCTGGAGGCTCGACGGCGATCTACGGGGCAGCGCTGGAACGGATGCGGCGGTGCGACTTTGCGGAGAAGCCATGGCCGGAGGGCGTGCCGGCGCCGGTGACCAGCGAATGGCCGGTGGATTTCAACGAGTTCAGGAAGTATTACGTCGAAGCCGAAGATCTTTATGGTGTTTGCGGCACGCGGGATCCTCTCGATCCGGATGATGATTCGACACTGGCGGCGCCTCCTCCGCTGAGCCCACAGGACCAGGATTTCTACGACTCGTTCCAGGCGGCGGGTCTGGGACCGTATCGCATTCATCTGGGAATCGGGTACCGGAAGGGCTGCCGGGAGTGCATCGGCATTCCCTGCACAACAGACTGCAAGGGAGACAGCGCGGGCAAGGCGCTGGCTCCGGCGCTGGTGCAGTATGGCGCGCGGCTGCTGCTGGGCTGCGAAGTGGAAAGGCTGGAAACCCGCGAAGGCAGCGTCACGGAAGTGATTGCGAAGCGGGGCACGGAGCAGCTGAGGATTCGGGCGTCGGTGGTGGTGCTGTCGGCGGGAGCGCTGATGTCGCCGCGCATTCTGCTGCAGTCACAGTCGGAGGAATGGCCCGCCGGGATCGGGAACCAGAACGATATGGTGGGCCGCTGCGCGATGTTCCACGCCAGCGATTTCTTTGCGCTGCGGCCACGGAAGAGCGTTGCCGCGAAGGGGCCGAGAAAGACGCTCTCGTCGCGCGCGCTGTATGAGTGCGACGGAAAGCGGCTGGGTTCGTTTCAGTCTCTGGGCATGCCGGTGACACAGGGAAACATTTACGAATTTCTCGATCAGCGTTTGCGGCACAGGCTGCTGGATCGTTTTCCGCTGAGAAGAATCCTGCTGCGGGTTGTGGCGATGGGAGCCTCGATCTTCTTTAGCCGATCGGCGATTTTTGCCACCATCATGGAGGATTTTCCCTACAAGGCAAACCGGGTGATGCTCGATGATGCGAGTCCGGACCGGATCCGGATCGAATACGACGATCCGAAGGAGTTCCACGAACGGATTCGCGAGGCGCGCGTGCGACTGAAAGCGGTGTTTCGGGCGCACAAGCCCTGGCTGCTGACGGCGACGGCCGACAATCTGAACCTGTCGCATCCTTGCGGAACGTGCCGCTTCGGCAACGATCCGCGTACCAGCGTGCTGGATGCGACGAACAAGGTTCACGGGACGGAGAACCTGTACGTTGTGGATGCCTCGTTTTTCCCATCGAGCTCTGCGGGCAACCCGGCGCTGACGATTGGAGCTAATGCGCTGCGCGTGGCTGAACCGATCGCGCAGCAGATCGCGAAGCTCAAGGCGCGCAATGCGGGAGTTGCGGAGATTCTTGTTGTTAGCTGAGGGAACGGTTAACAGGAAGGCGATCAGCTGAGGAGCGGTCAGCGAGAAAAGGAAAAGGCCAGTGCCGGCGGTTGCTGCGCGGCACTGGCCGGAGCCCGGAGGCGCGCGTAACGGCTCCGGGGAACTTCATTCAGTCGTCGCCGTGGGCGGGAGCGGCTTCTGCTTCCTCGGCGCGGGGCGAGATATTGGGGGTATCGGCGCGGCCTGGCATGGCTGCACGGCCTGCGTAGACGCGCCAGGTCCTCTCGACATCATCGGTGGCTTCTTTCAGGAGCACTTCGGCGGCATCGGGATGAGCGCGGAGCAACATGGTGTAGCGCGTTTCGTTGTAGACGTAGTCCTTGAGCGGGATGGAAGGCGCGCGGGAGTCCAGGATGAAGGGATTCTTCCCTTCCTCGCGGAGCGCGGGGTTGTAGCGCATGAGCGGCCAGTAGCCTGAATTGACGGCGGCCTTCTGATGGTCGAGGCCTTTGGAGAGGTCGTAGCCGTGCGCGATGCAGTGACTGTAGGCAATGATGATGGCCGGCCCGTTCCAGGCTTCCGCTTCCTGGAAGGCTTTGACGGTGTGGCTGTCGTTGGAGCCGAGAGCGATGCGGGCGACATAGACCGAGCCGTAAGCGACGGCCTCCATCGCGAGATCTTTCTTGCTGGTGGCTTTGCCGCCTGCGGCGAACTTGGCCACGGCGCCGCGCGGGGTGGATTTCGACATCTGTCCGCCGGTGTTGGAGTAGACCTCGGTATCGAGAACAAGGACCTTGACGTTTCTGCCGGAGCCGAGGACGTGGTCAAGACCGCCGAAGCCAATGTCGTAGGCCCAGCCGTCGCCGCCGATGATCCAGAGGCTGCGGCGGACGAGGGTGTCGGCAATGGTGGCTAAGGAGCGTGCGTCGGGCGAATCGACGCCGGCAAGTTTGGCGCGTATCTCGACGACGCGGGCACGCTGGGCGTTGATGCCCACTTCTTTGGACTGGTCGGCGTCGAGGGTGGCGCGAACGAGATCGTCGCCGAGGACGGGAGCGAGTTTGGCGACTAGACCTTCCGCGTAACGCTTTTGCTGATCGACGGCGAGGCGCATACCGAGACCGAACTCTGCGTTGTCTTCGAAGAGCGAGTTGGCCCAGGCTGGACCGCGTCCATCCTCGTTTTTGCAGTACGGCGTGGTGGGCAGATTGCCGCCGTAGATCGAGGAGCAGCCGGTGGCGTTGGCAATCATGAGGCGATCGCCAAAGAGCTGGGTGAGCAGCTTGATGTAGGGGGTCTCGCCGCAGCCCTGGCAGGCGCCGGAGAACTCAAAGAGCGGTTCGAGGAGCTGGATGTCTTTTACCTGCGACATGGAGAGGCGATCGCGGGCGACGGTGGGCAGGCTCTCGAAGAACTCCCAGTTGGCGCGCTCGGGAACACGGAGCGGCTGCTGCGGAGCCATGTTGAGAGCCTTGTGCGCCGGGTCGGCCTTGCTCTTCGCGGGGCAGACTTCGACGCAGAGCTGGCAGCCGGTGCAGTCTTCGGGGGAAACCTGGAGGGTATAGAGCTCGTCGTCCATGCCGCGCCACTTTGGTTTGGCGGATTTAAAGGTGACGGGTGCGCTGGGCAGAAGGGCGGAGTCGTAGACCTTGGCGCGGATGACCGCGTGCGGGCAGACCATGACGCACTTGCCGCACTGGATGCAGAGCTGCTCGTCCCAGACGGGGATGAACTGCGCGATGTTGCGCTTCTCCCATTTGGCGGTGCCGGTGGGGAAGGTTCCACCGGCAGGCAGGGCGCTGACGGGAAGCTTGTCCCCATAGCCGGCCGCCATGGCGCCGAGGACGTCATGCACGAAGGGCGGCGCTGTTGCGGGGATCACGGGCAGGATGTCAAAGGTGGCGGTGACAGATTCGGGAGGCTTGACTTCGTGCAGGTGCGCGAGGGCCGCGTCCACGGCCGCGAAGTTCTGCTGAACGACGGCATCGCCGCGTTTGCCATAGGTCTTCTTAATGGCCTTCTTGATTTCGGCAATGGCTTCTTCGCGAGGCAGGACGCCGGAGATAGCGAAGAAGCAGGTCTGCATGACGGTGTTGATGCGGCTGCCCATGCCATTTTCGCGGGCGACCTGGAAGCCGTCGATGACGTAGAAGCGCAGGCGCTTATTGAGGATGGTTTTCTGAATGGTCCTGGGCAGATGCTGCCAGACATCTGTGGGCCCGTAGGGGCTGTTCAGAAGGAAAACAGCGCCGGGCTCGGCGGCAGAGAGGACGTCGATCTTCTCGAGAAACTCGAACTGATGGCAGGCGATAAAGTTGGCGCGAGTGATGAGGTAGGTGGAGCGAATGGGCTCGGAGCCGAAGCGCAGGTGAGAGGTGGTGAGCGAGCCGGACTTCTTGGAATCGTAGACGAAATAGCCCTGCGCGTAGTTGGGAGTTTCAGATCCGATGATCTTGATGGAGTTTTTGTTGGCGCCGACGGTGCCATCGGAACCCAGGCCATAGAAGAGAGCACGAACAGTCCTGGGGTTTTCGGTGGAGAAGCTCTCATCCCAGCGAAGGCTGGTGTGGGTGACGTCGTCGTCGATGCCGATGGTGAAGTGGTTCTTCGGGTGTGGACGGGAAAGCTCGTCGTAGACGCCTTTCACCATGGCCGGCGTGAATTCCCTTGAGGAGAGGCCGTAGCGTCCGCCGACGATCACGGGAAACTGGGAGAGGGGGATGCGTCCGGAGGAGAGTGCCTCGGAGATAACGGTGACGACGTCCTGGTAGAGCGGCTCGCCGCAGGAGCCGGGCTCCTTGGTGCGATCGAGGACGGCGATCTTGCGAACGGTTTCGGGGAGGGCTGTCAGAAAGGCTTCCGCGGCAAAGGGGCGATAGAGGTGAACCTTGAGGAGGCCGAGTTTTTCGCCTTTGGCATTCAGGGCGTCAATGGCTTCCTCGGCAGCGCCGGCTCCGGAGCCCATGAGGACAATGACGCGGTCGGCATCGGGAGCGCCGTAGTAATCGAAGAGGCGGTAGGCTCGGCCGGTCTGGCGGGCGAAGCGGTCCATGACGTCCTGGACGATGGCCGGGCAGGCGAGGTACCAGGGGTTGCAGGCTTCGCGGGCCTGGAAGAAGACATCGGGGTTCTGGGCAGAGCCGCGGAGGACGGGACGATCCGGGGAGAGGGCGCGTTCACGATGGGCACGCACCGCTTTTTCGTCGAGGAGGGCCCGGATCGTCTCGTCCGATATCGGGATAACTTTATTGATTTCATGCGATGTGCGGAATCCATCAAAGAAGTGCATGAAGGGGATGCGGGCTTCGAGGGTGGCCAGGTGAGCGACGGTGGCCATGTCGGCGGCTTCCTGCACAGAGTTGGAGGCGAGCATCGCGTAGCCGGTCTGGCGGCAGCCCATGACGTCGGAGTGGTCGCCGAAGATTGAGAGGGCATGCGTGGCAATGGCACGGGCGGTGACATGCATGACGGCCGGAGTGAGCTCGCCGGCGATCTTGTACATGTTGGGAATCATGAGAAGGAGGCCCTGGGAGGCGGTGAAGGTGGTGGCGAAAGCTCCGCCCTGGAGCGCGCCGTGCATGGCACCGGCGGCGCCGCCTTCACTTTGCAACTCGGCAACGGTGGGAACTGCGCCCCAGATATTGCGCTTCCCTTCTTCGCTCCACTGGTCGGCGAATTCGGCCATGGTTGACGAGGGGGTAATGGGGTAGATAGCGATGACTTCGGAGAAACGGTAGGCGACGGAGGCAGCAGCTTCGTTACCGTCGAAGATCGCAGTTTTGACAGGGGCGCTCATGGCTCTCCTTAGCTGGGGTTCAGTGCGTAGCGAGTGCGAAATCGCTGAGTACGACAACAGAAAAGTCTGCGCTGGGGGCAGTGCGAGGCGCTGTGACCGGGGACACAAGTGTGCGACCATGGAATGTTGGGAGTGTGGGCGGAGGGTAACGGGCATCCGCGTGGGTTGTGATTCCGGTCACCGAGGGTTGGGGCCGGGAGGATTAGCCTCGGAGGAGTTTTGCGCGTGGGCGCGGAGAAGGGACGACGATGAGCACCCATCCCTGGCTGACGGTGGTGGCGTTACTGGTTGGAGCCGTTGCCTTTGGGTTGACGCCGCTGGCGCTGGCGCGGCTGTGGGCGCGGGTGTACTCGCCGAAGAAGCCTGGCCAGGATAAGAACGCGACGTATGAGTGCGGGCTGGAGTCGAAGGGAGACGCCTGGATCCAGTTCGACGCCTCGTACTACCTCTATGCCATTGTTTTTCTTGTGTTTGACGTGGAAGCGGTGTTCCTGCTGCCCTTCGCGGTAGCGTTTACCGGGCTGACGCTGGGGGCGTGCCTCGCGATGCTGGTGTTTCTGCTGCTGCTGGTGGAAGGGCTGATCTGGGCGTGTCAGAAGGGCGTGCTGACGTGGGCGTAAAAAGGCAGCGTACAGCGGATAGCGGAGAGCGTTCAGGAAAGGACGCATTCGATCAGCAGTAAGGGGTAGTAAACAGTTTGGAGTTTAGGAACCTCAATGGCGGACGATCTTAAAGAGCTGAAGATCGAGCTGAGCAAGAACGGGATTTTCACGACGACCCTGGAGGAGCTGTACAACTGGGGGCGGAAAAACTCCGTGTGGCCGCTGACCTTCGGGCTGGCGTGCTGCGCGATCGAGATGATCGCGACGACCATGGCTCGGTACGATCTGGCGCGGTTTGGGGCAGAGGTGTTTCGGCCGTCGCCGCGGCAGGCGGATCTGATTATTGTCTCGGGCACCGTGACAAAGAAGATGGCGCCGCAGGTGGTGCGACTCTACAACCAGATGCCGGAGCCGAAGTACGTGATCGCGATGGGTGCCTGCGCGATTTCAGGCGGCCCGTTCCGCGATGGATACAACGTGCTGCGCGGGATCGACCGTTACATTCCGGTGGACGTGCATATTCCGGGGTGCCCGCCCCGGCCGGAGGCACTGATTCACGCCTTCATGACGCTGCAGAAGAAGATCGAGCAGCAGTCACTGGCGGGACCAAACCGACCGCGGCATCTGCGGGCGGATCTGCCGAGTGAGTTTCCGGTGCCCGTATTCGGAGAGCATGGGCTGGAGCCGTCGCAGAATGATGAAGTTTTCCTCGCCGAAAATGGGAACCCGCTGAAGGTGCTGCAATGAGCGGAATTCCCCCGGTGGAAGAAATCAAGGCGCAGATTGAGGCCAGGATACCCGGCGCGTGGGTGACGGTGGTTCCGAACGGGAGCCCATCGGGGCAGCATTCCCTGCGGCTGGACCATGAGCATGCGCGGGCGGTGGCGGAGTTTCTGCGCGATGATGCGGCTCTGCGGCTGGACTACTGCTCGCTGGTGACGGGCGTGGACTGGCTGGACACCGAGACGACGGAAAAGATCAAGGTGAAGAAGATCGTCACCGGAGCGGACGGGACCGAGCAGGAGCAGGAAGTCGAGGAAGTCCGGAAGACGAAGACGCCGGGGTATCTCGAGGCGGTCTACCACCTGTTCTCGATGGAGAAGAAGCACGGGCCGGTGGTCCTGCGGCTGCGGACGGCAGACCGGACGGATGGGGCGCGGGTGCCGTCGCTGACGCCGGTGTGGCGGAGCGCGGAGTTTCAGGAGCGTGAGGCTTTTGATCTGTACGGGATTATTTTTGACGGGCATCCGGACCTGCGGCGGATTCTGATGTGGGATGAGTTTGTGGACTACCCGATGCGGAAGGACTACGTGCCGCCGGCGGATGACATCCTCGAGACGCGAGCGGCGGAGGTGCATCCGTGACGAATGTGGCGGAGCTGGATCGGATCGCCGCAACGGGCGCGGGCGAACTCGGCGAGATGATGGAGGTCTCGATGGGGCCGCATCACCCGTCGACGCACGGCGTCTTCCGCATGGATGTGCGGCTGGAGGGCGAGAAGGTCGTGCGGCTGAAGCCGGTGTTTGGGTACCTGCACCGGAACCACGAAAAGATTGCCGAGAAGGGCGCGTATCTGTCGGCGATTCCCTACACCGACCGCCTGGATTATCTGTGCTCGATGACGAACAACTGGGGCTACGTGCTGGCGGTGGAGAAACTGGCGGGGCTCGCGGTGCCGGAGCGCGCGGAATATCTGCGCGTGATCGTGGCGGAGCTGACCCGCTTCCAGAACCATGCCGGGCTGGTGGGATTTCTGCTGCAGGATATGGGGGCGAGCGGCACACCGCTGATGTACGCCTTCCGCGAGCGGGAAAAGGTGCTGGACCTGTTTGAGTCGCTGAGCGGCGCGCGCATGATGTGCAACTACATGCGCTTCGGCGGGCTGCGCGTGAACGCCACGCCGGAGTGGCTGGAAGAGGTGCGGCAACTGGTGGGGCGTCTGCCGAAGTTCGTCGATGAGTTTGAGACGCTGCTGCGGTCGAACGAGATTCTGATGGCGCGGACCCAGGGCGTGGGCGTGCTGCCGCGAGAGCTGGCGATCAACGCGGGCGTGACCGGGCCGATGCTGCGGGCCAGCGGCGTGAACTACGACGTCCGCAAGGTAGATCACTACGGGGTATACGACCGCTTCTCGTTCAGGGTGCCGCTGGGGGATCACGGAGACGTGTACGACCGATACATGATGCGGATTCTCGAGATGCGGGAGACGGTGAAGATTCTGGAGCAGGCGCTGCGGGATATTCCCGCAGGCCCGATTATGGATCCGAAGGTGCGGCTGCGCGGGCTGCGGCCGAAGGTCGGCGAGGCGTATGGGCGGATCGAGTCGCCGAAGGGGGAGCTGGGCTTCTTCCTGATCAGCGACGGTTCGGTGAATCCTTATCGCTATCGTGTGCGGCCGCCGAGCATGATCAACCTGACGATTCTGGAAGACATGTGCCTGGGACGGAACGTGGCGGATGTGGTGGTCACGCTGGGCAGCGTGGATATTGTGCTGGGGGAAGTGGACCGGTGAGAATGAGTCTCCAGTTGCCAGATTCCAGTCCCCGGTGCATTCCGGCTGGACGCGGCCTGGCGGCGCAGGATTCTGTGAACTGGGGACTGGAGACTAAGAACTAATGTTGGGTGAAGGCATACTTCAGGGATTAGTCGAGACGGCGCGGAACTTCTTCGGCAGTTATGTGGAGAAGGACCGGCTGGTGACGGTGCAGTTTCCGGAGGAGCGGCTGCCGCAGCCAGAGGCGACACGGGATTTCCCGTTTCTGCTGTACGACGGCAACGATCCGATGGCGGGGCTGCGGTGCGTCGCATGCCAGATCTGCGAGAAGGAATGCCCGCCGCGCTGCATTCACATTGAGAAGAGCAAGGATAAGAAGCCGGATTTTGTGGGCAAGATGCAGGCCTATCCGGCGGTCTTCGATATCGATGTTTCCGTGTGCATGAGCTGCCAGATCTGCGTGGAAGTGTGCCCATTCGATGCAATACGGATGGACACGGTGTTTGAGCTGAGCACGGACAACCGGTTTGGCGGCCTGCTGTGGAAGAAGGAGCAGCTCGCGAAGTCGAACGAGTACTACCGGTCGATTCATCCCACGGAAGCCGCGGAGACCGACGAGCGGCGGGCGAAGGAAGCAGCGGACGCGAAAGCGAAAGCAGCGGCCGCGGCCGCAGCGGCGGCGGCAAAGGCAGCCCAGGCAGCAGCGGCGGCCACTCCGAATGCGGCGACTGCGGTTGCCGCGCCGGCCAGCGGAGCATCAGGGAACGGGGCATCGGCGAACGGGCCAAAGGCAGCTCCGGAGAAGGCGACAGCGGACAAGCCAGCCCCGGAAAAAACTGAGGTGAAACCGTGAACGCCGCCGGCTCCGTGGATCAGATATTCGTCATCCTTAAAGACTGGCTGGTAGGACACACGCCGGCGCCGCTGCAAACGCTGGTGTCGATCGTAATTATCATTGCGGCCATCATTGTGGTCTTTGCAGCGCTGTTTGCGCTGACGGTTCTGCTGGAGCGCAAGGGCCTGGGGCGGATTCAGAATCGCTACGGTCCGAATCGTGTGGGGCCTTTCGGCATGCTGCAGCCGATTGCCGACGCGGTGAAGTCCCTGACCAAGGAAGACATCGTGCCGCGATCGGCGGACCACGTGGTGCACTACCTGGCTCCTCTGGTGCTGGTGGGGACGGCGTTTCTGGCGTATGCGGTGCTGCCCATCGGGCGGAATATGACCGCAGTGAATCTGGACGCGGGGGTGCTGTTCTTTTTCGCGATTGGTTCAGCCACCGAGCTGGCGGTCTTCATGGCCGGATGGTCGAGCCGGAACAAGTACTCCCTGCTGGGAGCGATGCGGGCGATAGCGCAGATGATCAGCTATGAAGTGCCGCTGATCCTGTCGTCGATAGCGGTGGTGATGATGTCGGGCACGCTGTCGACTGTCTCGATTGTCGAGCAGCAGGCGCACTACACCGGGATTTTCCCGCACTGGAACGTGTTCACGCCGTGGGGCCTGGCGGGTTTCATCCTCTTTATGATTGCGGCGACGGCGGAGACGAACCGGAGCCCGTTCGATCTGCCGGAGGGCGAATCGGAAATCATCGCCGGATACTTCATTGAGTATTCCGGATTCAAATTTGCGCTGTTCTTCCTGGCAGAGTATATCGAGATGTTCGCGGTGAGCGGCCTCGCTATCACGTTGTTCCTGGGGGGATGGTCGGCGCCGCTGAGCTTCCTGCGCTGGTTCCCGTCGTGGGGCTGGTTCTTCTTGAAGCTGCTGGCGTTCATTGTGGTATTCATCTGGATTCGCGGCACGCTGCCGCGCCTGCGCATGGATCAGCTGATGAACTTCGCGTGGAAGTTCATGCTGCCGATGACGCTGATTGTGATTTTTTCCGCGGGCTTGTGGCGGTTTCTTGTGCCCCCGGTGGTGGGGCCAGGCGTGCTGGGCGCTGTGATACGCTGGCTGGTCTGTGCCCTGGTGATTTTTGCACCGTACATCATGCTGGCCCGCACGCTGGAGCGCGGCCGGAAAATCGAAAAGAGGACGTATCGTTTCGCGGAGTGATTGCGGTCACAGTCCGTGGATGCGCGCTGTGAAACTGTAGAACAGGCCCGGAGCGCCGCAGAGATTGAGCGGAAGCCGGGGAGGTTAGGAAAGCTTTGGCGGCGGGAAGAAGCGCTCCAAAGAACTGCACGAACGGGAATGACCCTGTCTTTTTGGATCCTCGCAGTTCTCACTCTGGCCGGAGGCGTCGCGGCGATGACGCTGCACAGGCTGGTACATTGCGCGCTGGCGCTGACTGTGGCGTTCGCGGGGCTGGCGGGGCTGTATCTGAATCTGGGCGCGGAGTTTGTAGGACTGGCGCAGCTGCTGGTGTATGTGGGAGCGATCGCGATCCTGATCGTATTTGCCATTCTTCTCACGCGAGGGGGCGAGGGCGCCGAGGAACACGTCTTCTCTCCGACCGGTCTGGCGGGCGCGGTGATCGCGCTGGCGGTTTTCGCGGTGCTGGCGTGGGCGGTGGAGACGAGCGGCCTGGCCCGGACGCATACCGCGGCGGCTGCGGTGCCGTCGAACACCATGCAGCAAATTGGCGTGGCCCTGATGCAGCGTTACGTGCTGCCGCTGGAAGTGATCGCGCTGATGCTGACGGCGGCGATGATAGGCGCGGCTTTGCTGGCTCTGCGGGAAAAGCGGGTGCCGGCGGCGAACCCTGAAAACCTGCCTCAGAATCCGGAGATGCGCGCCTGATGACTCCGCTTGCTGGTTGTCTACTGGTTTCGGCGCTTCTTTTCTCGGTTGGACTCGCGGGAGCTCTCACGCGGCGGAGCGCGATTCTGGTGCTGGCCGGGATCGAGCTGATGCTGAATGCGGCCAATCTGAACTTCATCGCCTTCTGGCGGTTTGGGCCTCAGCCTGAACTTCTGACCGGCGTGATCTTCGTGATCTTCTCGATTGCGGTGGCCGCGGCCGAGGCTGCGGTTGGTCTGGCGCTGATTCTCGCTATTTATCGCCACGCGCGGACTTCCGACGTGAGCGAGATTACGGAGATGCAGGGATGAGCGCAACGGCCTGGATCGTACGTGTTCTGTGGCTGATTCCGGCGCTGCCGATGCTGGCGGCAGGCATCAGTGCCCTGCTGCCGAAGGCCGAGCGGCGCGCATCGGCGACAGTGACAATCGGGGCTATGTCGGTTTCGCTGGTGCTGGCTCTGACTGCGTTTGTCGAGGCGCTGAGCCATCCGGCGCGGCAGGTGGTGAACTTCCCGTGGATGCAGTTCGGTTCACAGTGGGTGAGCCTGGGATGGCTGCTGGATCCACTGGCCGCTGTGATGCTGGTGATGGTGACGTTTGTCGGGCTGCTGATCTTTATCTACAGCCTGGGCTACATGGCCCACGACGACAACTTCACCCGGTTCTTCTGCTTCCTGTCACTGTTTGCGGGGGCGATGCTGGGCGTGGTGATCGCCAACAGCCTGCTGCTGCTCTTTATGTGTTGGGAAGTGGTGGGGCTGACGTCGTATCTGCTGATCGGGTTCTGGTTCCATCGGCCGGCAGCGGCCGCGGCGGCGAAGAAGGCGTTCATCACTACACGTGTGGGCGATCTGGGACTGCTGCTGGGGATGGTGTGGCTCTACGCGCAGACGGGAACGCTGGTGTTCTACGACCACGGCGCAGGGTGTCTGGAGCCGGGAGCCGTAGACGCGTTGGGTGCGCACCTGACGGTGGCCGGGATGGCGGTGTCGACGGCGATCGGGCTGCTGATCTTCTGCGGGGCGGTTGGGAAGTCCGGCCAGGTGCCGCTGCATGTTTGGCTGCCGGATGCGATGGAAGGCCCAACCCCGGTGAGCGCGCTAATCCACGCAGCGACGATGGTGGCGGCCGGCGTGTATTTGATGGCGCGCGTGTATCCGCTGATGACGGGCGGCGCGCTGGCGGTAGTGGCCTGGGTGGGTGCGATCACGGCGCTGTTTGCGGCGTGCATTGCGGTGGCGCAGAACGACATCAAGAGAATCCTGGCGTATTCGACCGTCTCGCAGCTGGGATACATGATGTTGGGCCTGGGCGTGGGCGGCGTTGCGGTTGGGATGTTCCACCTGATCACGCACGCGTTCTTCAAGGCGCTGCTCTTCCTTGGGGCGGGATCGGTGATGCACGGCTGCACCGAGGAACAGGACATCCGCAACATGGGCGGCCTGCGGAAGTACATGCCAATCACATTCCTCACCTATGCCTCGGGGATGCTGGCGCTGTGCGGGTTTCCGCTGTTTGCCGGATTCTGGAGCAAGGACGAGATTCTGCACTCGGCGCACGGATGGGGTCTGTCGCGGGGGCCGTTTTATCTGGGCGCGATTGGGGCGCTGCTGACTGCGTTCTATATGACGCGGCAGGTGTACTACGTCTTCTTTGGAGAACGGCGTGTGCCGGCGGCGACGGTGACACCCTCGGAAGTGGCTGCTCACGAGGTGAGCGCCGAGGAGATCGAGCCTGTGGTTGCGGCGGGGCGGCCGGGTGAATATTGCGAGCCGGGCGACACCCACGGACCTCCGCATGAGAGCCCTGGGGTGATGACAGGACCGCTGATGATCCTGGGGATTTTTGCGGCGCTGCTGGGATTTGTGGGGACGCCGGCATGGCCGTGGTTTCAGTCGTTCCTCGAAGGGCAATCGCTGACCTGGGATCCGGGACGCTTCAGCACAGAAGGCCTGCTGCCGCTGATGGTGATCTCGTCGCTGATCGTCTTTGCCGGGCTGGGGCTGGGCTGGTGGTTCTACGGGCGGAAGCCGATCGAGCGGGCGACGGATCCCGATGCGCTGGAGCGAGTCGCGCCTGGGATCTTCCGGGCGCTGGCGAACCGGCTGTACGTGGATGAGCTTTACGAGGTGACCGTCATCGCGCTGACGCGGTTTGGTGCGGCGTTCGCAGACTGGCTGGATTGCTGGATTCTCGGCGGGGCGGTGCATCTGGTGGCCTGGTGTGTGCTGGGGCTGAGCTGGATCGATGCCGGGCTGGACAAATACGTGGTAAACGGCGGCTTCGACGCGGCATGCCGGGATGTGGCGGGGAGCGGACGGCTGCTCTCGCGCTTTCAGAGCGGGCGGGTGCAGAACTATCTGCGGGTGATCGGGGCGGCGCTGGTGGTGCTGGCCGTGATCCTTCTGTTGTGGGAGCGACGCGGATGATCACGCTGCTGACGCTGCTTCCGATTCTGGGCGGACTGCTGGTGCTGGTGTTTGGGCGGTCGCGGCCGATGGCGCGGCTGATTGCGATGATGTTCGCGGTGACCGGTCTGGTACTGGCGCTGCTGTTCTGGTACGCCTTCGATCCCAACCTGCCGGGCATGCAGTTCACGCAGTATCGGGCCTGGGTGCCTTCCCTGGGGATCGACTACCACGTGGGTGTGGACGGGCTCGGGGTGCTGATGCTGGTGCTGTCGGCTCTGCTGGTGGTGATGTCGCTGGCAGCCTCATGGGCCAATGAGGAGCTGGGGCGAGTCTACTTTGCTCTGGTTCTGTTTCTGGAAGCCGGTTTGTTTGGCACATTTACCGCCCTGAACTTCGTGCATTGGTTTTTGTATTGGGAAATCAGCCTGATCCCGGCATTCTTTCTGGTCCGGTTGTGGGGCGGCCCGAAGCGCGCGCGCGTGGCAAACCAATTCTTCCTCTACACGATGGTGGGAAGCGTGGCGCTGCTGCTGGCGTTTCTGGCGATCTTCCTGGCGACGAACACGTTCGACTTCATCGAGCTGACGCGGATGGCGCACTCGGGTCGACTGACGCTGGACCTCGCCAATCATCTGCCGTGGTTCCGAGGCGAGGCGGTTGCTACCCTGCTCTTCTGGGCGGCATTCCTGGGATTCGCGGTGAAGACGCCGGTGGTGCCGTTCCATACCTGGCTGCCGGCGACCTATGCGGAAGCGCCCAGCGAAACGACGATGCTGCTGACGGGCGCCATGTCGAAGATGGGTGTGTATGGCTTCCTGCGCATCCTGCTGCCGATTTTCCCGCAGGAGATGCAGCATTTCATGAAGCCGCTGCTGTGGCTGGCGGTAGCGACGATTGTGCTGCCGGCGTTTGCGGCCTGGGCGCAGAAGGATCTGAAGCGAACCTTCGCCTACTCGTCGATCAACCACCTGGGCTATTGCGTTCTGGGCGTATGCGTGGCGGCCCAGCTGACCGGCGATTCGCCTCATTTGGCAGCCGAACGGGCAGCCGCTCTTACGGGCGTGCTGTTGCAGATCTTCAGCCACGGGCTGACGGCCGCGACGCTGTTCTGGTTTATCGCGCTGCTGGAGCGGCGAACGGGTGGAATCCGCGGGGTGGAGGACTTTGGCGGACTGCGGCGAGTGGTCCCGGTCTTTTGCGGGCTGATGGGGATTGCGATTTTCGCCTCGCTGGGATTGCCGGGGCTGAATGGGTTTCCGGGCGAGTTTCTGATCTTTAAGGGTGCATTCCCGCTGGCCGCCGTGGCGTCCTCGATTTCGGTGCTGGGGCTGCTGTTGACGGCGATCTTTTTATTGACGGTCATCCAGAAGGTGTTCTC